>NZ_JBEXLC010000208.1:0-12207 GCF_040609795.1 Nocardia sp. NPDC004604 | reverse complement strand
GCGCCGCCTGCAGAGCAACGGCCTCATCGATCGACAGCGGTACGCCGAAGCGCCCCCGCGGGTGGAATACAGCCTGACCCCGCTCGGCCGGACGCTCCAGGAGCCGATAGCGATGCTGACGGAGTGGGCGCAGGCGCACGGAGAAGCACTCGTCGACTTCCAGGAATCGACAGCCGCGAACCAGACGCACTAGATTCCGGGCAACCCGCCCCTGTGTCTCGCGAACGAAGATTGGTGATACACATTGCGGCGCTACGGATTTACGCCGCGAGACCATCTTCCGGTGCTGGATGTCGTCGGCGCGGATCGGGCAGGGCACCGCCCACCGGCCCAGCGGACCGGGTCGTCGAAGGCCCCGAGACAGAACCTCTAGGGCGCAGGCGAACCCGCCGCCGCACCTGGCCTCACCGCATCAGAACCCACAGTCCACTGAGGCTCAGCAGGACGACACTCACGGCCAAGCCGGCTCCGGCGCCCACCGCAGGCGCGGCGTACTCGTCGGCAAAACGCGTCATCCGGACCGACCGTGTGCGCTGCTCATAGAGGCCGACGACGACGAGCGAGCCGGCGATCGCCGGGCCCACAAGGGCCACGAAACCGCTCGACGGAAGCCAACGCAGGCACGCCGCGGCCAACCCGAGTATCGACAGGCTGGTACGAACGAAGGACAGCGAGGTGCGCTCGGGCTGGAGTCCGCTGTCGGTCACCTGGACAGCGCCCATTCAGGAGTTCACCACTGTTACGACCAGGACGGTGGCACAGATGACGAGGACCACACCGACAACTGGTGCCATCACCGGCGCCGGCAGGGTGCGGCCCGTCCGCAGCGCTCGCTCCGCGCTGATCCAATGCGCGAACGAGGCAACCGCGCTTACGCCGCCGGTAACCAGCAGCATGGCGGCCAACATTGCACGAATCGCCGGCGCGAGCAGGTCGCCACCAAAGGCCTCCAACCCGACGCCGCATGCAACGAATGCTGTTGCGGTCCGCATCCAGGCAAGGTAGGTGCGCTCGTTCGCGAGGGTGAAGCGCGGGTCCGGGTCCTCCCCAGAGCGGAACCACCGATTCCCGTCGCAGTGCCGAGGCGACGATATCGTTCATCGCCAGCGTCGCCTCCATCAGCGAGGTTTGGCCAAACGACTCGGCGCCCACACCACCCTGGCCGGCGTACTTGCCGACTTCCCCGACAAGCAACTCTTGCACCGGGCCGCGGCAACGCTCGGAGCCGACGACACCATCGCGGCACTACTCGAAGATTACGCCGGGCGGTCCCGGGCCCGGGGTGCGACGATGGCCGCCGTCAGCGCGTTACACCGAGCAGCCGAACTCTCCGAGAGCCCGGACCGCACCACCGCGCTGTTACTGCACGCCGCCGAACTCGCCATCGAAACCGGCGCGCGCTGCGAAGCCCAGGACCTGGTCGATCGAGCAAACCTCGGCGCATTGGGACCAATCGAACGAGCGCGGCTCGCCAACGTACAGGAAGTCATCGCATTCGGCCGATACGACCCCGAAGGTCGGATATTCGAACTGATCGACATCGCCGCACAGGTCCACACCGCGGGCAACACCGACCTCGCAGCCGAGCTGCTGTGGCGGGCCGCCTCCCGCAGCTTCTTTCAACAGGCCTCACCCGGCGCCCGCAAAGCCATCGCCACTCATCTTCGAGATCGACGGTTCATGCCGCGGCCGATCACTGTCTCCTGCCCACCTGCAGAGTGTCTGGATGGTCGATCACGCTCGGGTTCTGTTATGCGAGCACGAGGGGTAGCGCGTACGGTCCGCGGTGGCGGAATCCGGATCGCCAGCGGATCTCATCTTCGGGCACAGCCAGCACGGTGTCCGGCCAACGGGTGAACAGGCGGTCCAGTGTTGTGGCCGCGACGGTCCGCACCAGGGCAGTACCCAAGCAGGCGTGAATGCCATACCCCAGCGCCGTGTGCGGACTGCGAGGTTTGGCCAAATCGAGGCGCTCTGGATCGTCGTAATGGTCAGGGTCGTGGTTGGCGCCGGCAAGGCAAAAAAGCACAGTCTGTCCAGCACGGATTGTGTGGTCACCGATCTGTACGTCGACAGTGGCGAACCGCGGCCCCGCCAACACCTGCGGCGAGAGGTAACGAAGAAGCTCGTCGACGGCCGCCAGTTGTCGTTGTGCATCAGCCCGGAAAACACGCAGTTCCTCGGGATGGCAGAGCAAGGTCAACACAGCGCCGGAGATGAGATCGACAAGAACCTCGTACCAGACGAACAACATGTAGAACAGCAGCGCGACGAGTTCGTCGCGCCTCTGGGAACTCGATTCGTCGTAGCCTGCGACAAATCTCGCGAGCACCGTATCGGTCGGTCCGGAGTGCGCGTGGTCGATCGTGGCCTCGATGATTGCGCGCATTGTCGCGAGCGTGTCTCGTGCGCGGGGGGCGTCGCCGTCAGCAGGCACAAGGGTCGAATTCGCCCATCCGAGTAGCGTTTCCCGCTCGGAATCTCCAAGGCCGAGCAGTTGCCCCAATATCGCGGCGGGTAGCGGCACCGCGAACTCGGTGACCAGATCGACCTCGCCACCGCTCAGCGAAGCTATGAGGTTATCGACAGACTCAGGCGCACACTGAGTCCACTGGGCCAATCGGCGCGGCGAGAACTCAGCGGTGATGGTGCGGCGGACCCGAAGATGATCGGCGGCATTCGCGTTCTGCAGGGTATTCAGCGGCGTCGGCACCGGAAACCCCTGGTAATCCTCACCATTCGAGTACCGATCCGCCACTGCGAACCGGCTATCCGCCAGCCCCGCCCGGACATCGCCATAGCGGGTCACCAACCAAGCCGCGGGACCATCGGGCGTGCGGACACGATGAACGCCGCCTTCGTCACGCAGACGGTGCAATACCGGCCATGGACGAGCAGCGAAGTCGGTACCGAAAACCTCTATCACGCAACGCATCCTGCCGTATTTCGACGTGGCATGCTGCCGACCGCCATATCGGAGCCGACGAGACCTACGAGATCCGGCCTTCCACCGCACTAGGGCGCGTCCTCAAAGCCGGTGTGTCGGTGTGAGGGCTGCGCTGTGGTCAATGGTTGTGCCCGGATGAGCCAGTCGGGTAGGGCGCTCACGTGCTCATGGCCAGCGAGGTGTGCACCCTGCAATGCTTTCGCCCAGGTCCGGCGTTGGGCGGCGAGCGCGTCGATGTCTTCGTGCAGGTAGGTATAGGTGGTTGTTTTGCCTATGCCATTGGCTCAGGCCGGCTGCGGCACCCGGGTGCAGTCGAGGAAACCAGCGATGAGGGACAGGCGGAGGAGCCCGTGCGGCTTCGAAGTTGCGTTTAAAGCGTGGTTGCCGGCCGGAGGAGACGGTTCCGTAGGCGCATAATTCCGCGTGCTCGGGAGTTCGGTAGGAGCAGTGGTCCTTCGGGGTCGCTGGAAGAGTGGATACTGCGCTCGGCGGTGGGTATATGTTCGAGGTCGAGGAAGTCGGCGGTGGTGGCGATCAGCCGGTACGGGTTGGCGACCAGCCGATATCCGAGCAGCGCGCGCAGTCGGGTCAGTTCGGCGCGGATGGTGCCGGGCTTGCCTGTGGCACCGTAGATTTCGCGGGCAAGCTCTTCTGCCGTCAACCCGTCCGGATGTGCGAGCAGTAACACCACGATCTCACTGTGCCGCAAACTGAGTTGCCGATTGACCCCATCGATGGTGATGGAAGCGAACTTGCGGCCCAGAACCGTGACGCGCGCGAGGGTGTCGTCGTGCTGCGAGGAGTACACCGCGAACGGGCCGTTCGGCGCCAGCCGTTCGACAATGATGCGCCGTCCGTCCGGGAGGGTCGTCGCTCCTTCGCTGAGTTCCTGCGACCAAGACGAGGTGATCCAGTCCGCCGGTTCGGCGTGGACGACGCGGCCGTCTGCGGTCACCAGAGCAGCTCGCCCTCCGCAGCGGCGCAGCACTCGGTCGAGATAGCGGGCGCGGATTTCAGAGTCGCAGCGCCGGCGGTGCTCGGCGAGGCTCGCTTCGGCGAGTCGAGCGGCAGCCGCCACGAGCGGCAACGCCAGCGAACGAGTGCGGTGGCGTGGGCAGGTGACGTCGACGACACCGACGAGCGCTCCGGTGGCCGGGTCTCGGATCGGCGCCGCTGTGCAGGTGTAGTCCACCGCGACGGACAGATAGTGCTCGGCACCGTGGACCTGGAAGGGTTTGCGCAGCGCCAGTGCAGTTCCGACGCCGTTGGTGCCGGCTGCCACCTCACTCCAGCCGGCGCCTGCGACGAGGTGGGCGCGTTCGGCGGCGCGGCAGGCCGCGCTGTCGCCGCGGACCCACAGCAGATGACCATCCGCATCACCGACGAACAGCAGATGACCCGGTTCAGCGGCTGCGCCACCCAGAACGGACATCATCACCGGCCATACCGCTGCCAGATGTCCCGTCACTTGCCGGTGCCGGACCTCGTCGTCTCCCATCACGACCTGCGGGAGATGGCGATCCGGATGCAGCCCGACGCGCTGGGCACGGTCCCACGACGCACGCACATCACTGCGCACCCGCCGTGCCAGGCCACCGGCCAACACGTCGCCACGGGCCTCCATCAACTGCTTCTGATCCACATCATCCATCGTTCTGATCCAGCCATCGATCCGGTCGGACCACGCTACGAGGCAGGCCATCTATGGACAACCCTTTTCAAATACTCGTGCAGCGTTCCCGCAACCCCCCGCAATGCTGTTGGCCGGGGCGGCCTCGGCGTTGGACAGTTTCCGTGAGTGCCGTATCTCACAGGAGGTGGACATGCCGTATCTCGAACTGCCCGACGGGGTTCCGTTGTTCTACGACGATCAGGGTTCCGGTCGTGCGGCGGTGCTGATTCATGGCTGGACTATGAACGGCGTCTTCTGGCAACAGAACGTGCCGGCGCTGGCGGCGGGTAACCGGGTGGTCACACCCGATCTTCGGGGACACGGCGCCTCCGGGAAGACCGACGCGGGCCACACGCTGGCCCAGTACGCCCGCGACATCAGGTATCTACTTGATCATCTCGCGATCGACGAGGTGTGCCTGGTCGGCTGGTCGATGGGTACCGGGGTGATCCTCTCCTACATCCGGCAGTTCGGCTGCGACCGGTTGCGATCGGTCGCCTTCGTCGACCAATCCCCGCGATTCCTCGACGCCGTCGGCTGGGACTTTCCGCTGCAGGGCAGCTACAGCACCAGCGCTCTCGCCGCATTCGTGCAGGGCCTCGAACATGCCCGCCCGTCGGTGATCAAACCGTTCATCGCGGACTGCTTCGCCGATACGCCGTCCGATGAAGTGATCGACGCGATCTACGCTGAAACCACGAAAATGTCGACGGGTGCCGCAAAGGCCATCTGGTACGACATGGCTTACGCCGATCTGCGGTCGGCGCTGCCCGAGGTCCGGGTGCCGGCGCTGCTGACCTACGGCGTCCGGAGCAAGATCTTCCCCGGCCCGCTGGACGAATGGCTCGCCGCCCGGCTGCCGAAAGCCGAGGTCGTACCATTCCAGCACAGCGGACACGCACCGTTTTCCGAAGAACCGCAACGGTTCAACGAGGTCCTCGGCAATTTCCTGTGAACCTCGACCATCGGCATGCTCCCGGAACAGCGACCGCCCGCGGGTCCTCGATGCGCGACGGTCTCGCTGATCGAAAAGCAGAATCGAGGACGAACCCGTTCGAGCTGAACACTATTCGCCATAGTCCACGATGTGGGCGCCATGCTGCTGCGTCGCATCGATGGGTGTGGCCAAATCCGAGCGGAGCCGGTTGTGCGGCTACTCGGTAACCATTGCCGCACATTCGAATACACGCCGACAACGAAGGGCTCGTGCGCTGTCGAACTCCCTGTGACGGCTGTCGGGGTGCGCAAGCCCTTCTTCGACTGTCTGCTACTGAATGTCGGTGTGGAGCACGGCGATCACGCTGTGGCGGAGAAGGCCGTCAGGATCGTTCGACGCATCGCAGCCGCCGAGGACGCGGGGCAGATTGTCGTCAACGGCTGCGTCCTGTTGCCGGAATGCGGCGAGAATCGCTGTGTACCAGAGAAGTTGGATGTGTTGTCAGAACTCGCGGACACCCTGGATCTGCTGACCGAATTCACCGAGCGGCTCGAGGAACGCGGTGAACGGGTTCATCTGATGCCGTTCGGCTGGAAAACCGATTGCCACGTCGAACCTCTCGGATACCACGGGGCGGCGCCATGGCTGATCCACCTGTCTGCCTGCCCGGCGGACACCGGCCTCGCCGGTGAAAGCAGTGGGACCATCCGCGCGCACGCGCGACCCAGCCGCCCGCCGCACTGGAGGACAACCTGCACGACATTGTTATGAGAACGCCGTATCAGTTCGCCGGTCAGCCACTGAATACAGATCGCCGTGGCGCAGTAGGACGTCAATGCACAGCGCGATCCCGATGAATGCGAACAGGACTCGCGCCGAAATGGGGCCGTAGCAAGTAAGAAAACGCACGACTTTGCGGCAAACGCGCTGGGCCCAGGTGGTCCGTCGGACAGATAGGGCAAGGATCAGTAGCGACGGCAGCAATGCTATTGCCCAGTAGGCGATCACGATCAGCGGCCACAACAACGGGAGCTGGCGCTGAGCGGAGAGCATGGCCAGCGCAGCCAGGTAGGGAACGGATGTTGGCGCCTTGCCTGTCAGTCAGGCACCCCCAGGTTGTGTGCCAGCACTTGCCACGACTTGCGCATCGCTACGGCCAGCATCGCCGCGGCGCCGACCGCCGCCAAACGCGACTTTGCACGAGGGATATGCTCATGGCTGGGAATCCCGGGTCCGACGATCGAATTATCGTGATCACGAAGCGGGACAGCCGATCCGACCGGAGCAATGCCCGGACATGTTCCAGCGGTTGCGAGAACGCGCCGGTCTTCGCCGCATCCCACTGAAGGGACTGCGGAACACAAGTGTCAGCCTAATGCTGGCGCTAGGCATCCCTGCACATGTCGTCGCAGCCTCACATGGCCACGACCCCGCATTATCGCTGAGCAATCTTCGACCTGACGCCAACCGTTTTCCATGACGAGATCACCCGCGAGAATCACTTCATCGCGGGTCCAGTTGGGAGCGACGTGGCGGAACGATGCAGCCAAGGCTCCTCAGTTTGCGGGCGACTGTGCTTTCGCCGCCGCTGAACTCGTTGGATCGAAGCGAACTGCGCCGATCCGGCTGGCGGACTGCTGTGCGGCAGTGGCGGGTCAGGCGGTCTTGGTGGCGAAGGGGCCGTCGTCGCCGAACGCGAGTTGCGCGAAGTTCTCGCCGATGCGGTGGTGTCCTGCGGGGTCGGGGTGGACCTCGTCGGGCAGCGGGAATTCGGCGTAGTCCTGCTCCCCGTAGAGTTCACGGCCGTCGAGGTAGTGCAGGTTCGGGTCCTCGACCGCCCGCTGTCCGACGATCCGGGCGAGTTCCTCACGGATGACGATGAGCGTCAGGCGTCCTGCGGCGCGTTCGGCTGGATCGCCTGTCGCCTTGAATTTCAGGGTGCCGTTGGCGAAGTCAGGCATGAGGGGGCCGGGGGTGCCCTCCTGGACCGGGCACAGGACGGGCGAGACGACCAGGAGCGGCGTGGTCGGGTGCCCCTCGCGGATGGTGTCGAGGAACCCGTGGACCGCGGGGGCGAAGGCGCGCAGGCGCATCGCGTCGGTGTTGACGATGTTGATGCCGATCTTCAGGCTGATCAGGTCCGCGGGGGTGTCTCGCATGGCGCGGGCGGTGAACGGGTCGAGCAGTGCGCTGCCGCCGAATCCGAGGTTGACCAGTTCCACGCCGCCCCGGGCTGCGGCCAGGGCCGGCCAGATGGCGGTCGGGTGGGCGGCGTTGGAGCCGTGGCTGATGGAACTTCCGTGGTGCAGCCATACCTTGCGCCCGCGGTCCGGTGCGGGGTCGACGGCGGCATTGGTGCGCAGGGCGATCAGCTCGGTGATCTCCGTGTGCGGGAGCCAGATCTCGATGTCCTTATCACGCGCCGGAAGGCCGGTGAAGCGGGCGGTGCCGACGGGCCCCTCGTGCAGTTCGGAGGTCTGGGTGACCATGTCGGTGATCATGCGGACGTTGCCGCCGGGCACCGCGGCCTGGGCCGCGAGGCGGCCGTCGACCAGCAGGTCGTAGACGCCGTCCGCCGGGGCCGGGAAACCCTGGTAGACCCGCTTGGTGGGCAGCGTGTCCAGCTCGATGGCAGTGGCCTTGGTACGGAAGACCAGCCGCACGCCGGACGGCTGGGCCTCCGCCAGGGTCAGCTGCTCGTCGGGGATCTGCCGGCGCGCCGGAGCGGGCAGCCGGTGCGGGAGCAGGCCGTGCGCGGTCACCTCCAGGTCGAGGAAGCCGCGCAGCATGTCCGCGGTAACGGGTGTGGTGGTCCAGTCGTGCTCGGTGTTCATGGTTCCCAGCCTGTTGATCGAGGTGTACGGGTTGTTCTGATGTGCCGGTGCGCGGTGCAGCGGACCGCCTCCGGAGTGGGCCCGCCGGTCAGGGGGTGCTGTGGTTGCGCAGCAGAGCGTCGAGGGAATCCAGCATCCAGAGCCAGGACTCCTGCGAGTCGACGGCGGTGTGGCTGAAGCCTCCGGCCAGCTCCAGGCTGATGTAGCCGTGGAAGGCGCCGCCCAGCATCCGGACCGCGTGCGTCTGATCCGGCTCCGTCAGGTGGTAGGCGCGCAGGAGAGCACGCGTCATCTGGGCGTGCCGGACGCCGGCGCTGGCGGCTGCCGTCGCGGAGTCGAGCCTCAGCCGGGTGGCGGCGTAGCGCCCGGGGTGCTCCCGGGCGTAGTCGCGGTAGGCGTCCGCGAAGGCGACCAAGGCATCCTTGCCCGCCCGGCCGGCCAGGGCGTCGGCGACCCGGTCGGCGAGCTCCTCCAGCGCGAACAGGGCGATCCGGGTCTCGAGGTCCTGCGAGCTCTTCACATGCGAATACAGACTCGCGGTCTTCACGTCGAACCGCCGGGCGAGCGCTGAGACGGTCACCTGGTCGAAGCCGACCTCGTCGGCGAGTTCCGCCCCCGCCCGTGTCAGGCGCTCCGGGGTCAGTCCTATTCGAACCATAACCTTCTTCCCATTGACCTAAGGTCCTTATGAACTTTCCTAAAGCATATAGGAAGGTTTGCCTGACTTTCAGGGAGGCACCGACTGAGCAACAGATCCGTAGCCCGTTCGTGAAGTGCACCAAGAGTGAGGCGAAGCGCCTGTCCGTCCCCCGTGACCTGGCCGAGCGGCCGAGGGTCGACCTGGACTTCCTCGGCTGGCGGGACCCCCAGGCCACCGACCGGGCCTACCTCGTCACCGAACAAGCGCTACCGCAGGACTGCGCGGGGGCTCCATCGACGCCTCCGACCCGACCCCGCTGGCGGTGGCCGCGCGTCGGAAGTTCAAGCAGATTCGCGGTACGGAAGCCGTCACGTTCAACCGATTCGAGCCGACTAACGCTGCCGCGCGTGCCGTGGTCGCGAACTGCCGATAGCCCCCGGAGAACAGAAGGAACCCAATTGTCCTGTGCCAGTTGACCTTACGCACCTGCCAGATACCTGGCGCACTGCAGGTCAGGCAATGGATTTCGCTGCCGGTCAGCGGTTTCGAACTGCCACTTATCCTGACGCACCGCAGGTCAACGGTTCGGCACTCGCCAGGGGCACCGGCACAGGACACCAATGCTGGAATCCCCCGAATTCATCGCGCTGTGGCTTCGGTCGCGGATTTGGGAGTCAGTTGATCGCGAATTTGGGCATCGCTCACGCCTGCGGTTGCCGTCGAGCCCGGGCACCCAGCTCGATACAGTCGGCCCGATCGCGGTCCATGTCTGCGATATCTGTTGTCAATCAACCATTCTCGAACATTCCCGGTCTCCACAAATGCGCATCGATTTCGTGCCATAGTGAGTCGGTGTTCTGGCTTCGCAGTGTCGCCGTCGCCGTGGCCTGTTGTGCCCTGTCGGCCACGGCCTGTCAGAGCCCCGCCGCGCCACCGACCTCGCCGAGCCCTCCCGCCGCCCCTACACAGGACGACAAGCCGGGCTCGGGTGACCAGCGGATCATCATCGAATTCGGCGGCAAGACCCGCTCCTATGTGGTGCACGCGCCGCCGAGCTACGACGGCAGCACCGCCCTGCCACTGGTGGTCGCCCTGCACTTCTATCCCGGTGACGCGGCGCGGATCGCCACCACCAGCGGCTTGAATGCCAAGGCGGACAAGGAAAACTTCCTCGTCGTCTATCCGGAGGGGCATGCTTCCGGATTCAACGCCTTCCTCTGCTGCGGTTCGGAAGACGATGTCGGCTTCGTCAAGACTGTCCTCGCCCGAATGATCAACGCCTGGAAAGCCGACCCGAAGCGCGTCTATGCCGCAGGCATCTCGAACGGCGGCGATATGTCCTTCAAGCTCGCGGTGGAACTACCCGACACCTTCGCCGCCATCGCCGCGGTCAGCGGGGGTTTCATCGGCTCCGCCGCGGCGCAGCCGTCCTACAAGCCGACGACACCGGTATCGGTGATCACCTTCCTCGGCGGCAAGGACCGCTACTTCGGTCGATTCGACACCGGGATCACACTGTGGCAGGAGCGACTCGCCTGCGCTCCCGGGGTTGCGCGGGACGACCTTGCCAATGGCATCACCGTCGCGACGGCCACCTGCGCCGACGGCAGCACGGTCGAGATCTACCGACTTCCCGAGATGGGGCACTCGTGGCCGGGTGCCGCGCAGGGCGAACTCTCCGATGCGGGTGCCGGGGTGAACGCGACCGACCTCGCATGGGACTTCTTCGAAGCCCACGCAATCCACGGTCGATGAGGCTTCAAACCCCGCACGACCTGTCCCCCGGGGCGATGGGAGACTAGCCCGTGTTTCGAAAGTCGGATCACCGTAGCCACATGTTGGTGACGGTGACGTGGATAGTGGCCTCTTGCTGCTGGGCCGCACTACCTCGATTGCGTGGGCCGCTACTCTTGCTGCTCTCACCGCCGATCACCGCACTGCGATCCGCTATGCGACCGGAATACCCACGACGATCCGGACGACGAGTGGGACGTCGCATTCATGCAAGAATCGCTTGGTGAACAAGGGCACACTTCCGGATGGGTGGACCATCGACGAGGTACGGCAACGCGCCCAGGACAGCACCGTGGAGTTGTTGGATCCCAGCACCCCGGTATTTCTACACCCCACCGAACCTGACCAAGCAGTCTCCTTGGAAGTCGATTTGATCATCGGTTTCACTGGTCTGTGCCTCGCGCGCTGCATGGAGGATGGCGAGTGGTACATGGGCCACCGGGGTCAGCCGGGAGACCCGATCTTCTGCTGGTCCAGCTATGGCGCGGACCTCGGCACCGCGATCGACGGCCTGTAGGACGACATACCAGTCTGGACAATATCTTTCGGTTCACTGTGTTGAAGGCACCACTGCGCGGCGCTCCTCGATGTGTGAGTTCGGAGGTGGTGTCCGCGGCAACAGAAAACCCCCTCCGATGCTGGTCGGAAGGGGTTTCTTTGTCGGGATGACAGGATTTGAACCTGCGACCACCTGACCCACATTCAAATTCCACCAACCTCGATCAATCAAACTCGTATCACCTGGTCAATACCTATTGTCAACATAAAACTGACGGAGATGCTTGACACTCGGATCCCCTGAGCCGTAGGGAGATTCGGGTGAGTGAGCCTGTCATGGACCGCGAGGTGCGTCGACGCTTGGCGGTCCTTCGTCATGTCGAGGAAGTCACCGGCGGCGGCCCGATCGGCACGAGTGACACCGACCTGATCAGGGTCGCCGGTGCTCGCTGGTCGGTCGAGGACTGCTTCCAGACCGCCAAAACAGAAGTCGGGCTCGACCAGTACCAAGTCCGCCGTTACGACGCCTGGTACCGACACATCACCTTGGTCATGCTCGCCCACACCTACCTCGCTGTCACCGCCGCTATTTCCCCAAAAGCGTTGGCAGCGGCCTCATTCCACTCACACTCGGTGAAATCAAGCGTCTCCTGGCACACCTGACCACCCCGATCCCCGACCTCGTATCACTACGTCGCTGGTCGACCTGGCGGCGAAGACATCAACACCGCGCCAAACAGGCCCACTACCAGCGAAGACAGGGACAACATCACGAACTGCGGCTGGAGTACTAGCACGACAGTTGTATTTCGTTGTGCTGCAGGATGGTTGATCCTGCGGTAGCTTGTTCGGCTGTGCTGGATGATGTTGTGGCCGAGGATGTTT
>NZ_JBEXLC010000207.1:0-12425 GCF_040609795.1 Nocardia sp. NPDC004604 | reverse complement strand
ACAGAATGCTGTGCCCGAGACTGGACACCGGGAACAGTTCGCTCACCCCTTGCAGCGCCCCGACGACGATCGATTCCAGATACGTGATGGCCATGCGCTTTCCTGTCGAGGGTCGGCTGCTGAACGAAGGATTGCGGTCGCGCCGGAGTCATCCGAGCGTAGCGAGCAAGGTTGTGAGAGTTTGGATTTCGGCCGACTGATCCGGCTTGCTCGCACGCAACGCATGCAGTGCGCTGTCGATCTGACCATCGAGGACCCTCCATGCCGATCCGTCGAGCGGCCGCAAGGTGGCTTCGTCCTGGTCCCAAGAGGTTTCGAGGTCCTTGATCCGAGCCTTCGCCTCGCTCTGGTTTCCGGCTCGGACCTTGGTCAGCGTGTCCTGGGTGATGGTGCGGAATTTGTCGATCTCGGCGGGCGGGAAGTGCGCCGTCGTCTGTCCCGGAGATGCCGTGATGGACGCGGACGACGACGCGTTTTCCTCTTCTCCGGCCGGAGCGGCGTGTGGCTGGGCCGCGGCCCATACCAGCAGCGAACCGGCGAGGACCGCGACGAGCGCGTAATAGCCGAGCATGATTCGTTCGCGTGCCGGGTTGGTGGCGGATGCCGGTGTCTCTGGCTTGTCTTCGATGACATCGCTGCGTGTGCGCGTCAGGAAGACGACGATGGCGAGGATCGCGGCAAGGAAGGCGACGCTGGTGACGGCGGTACCCACACCGAGTCCGTCGTCAGTGGTCGGGGAGGCGAACCAATCACCGAGATTCGCCCCGAGCGGCCGGGTCAGGATGTAGGCGAGCCAGAACGACAACACCGCGTTCGCGCCCATCCGCCAACCGAGGACGATCACGGCGATCAGCCCGGTCGGCAGTAGCACCGAGGTGCCCGGTCCCCAGCCGGTGGCCTCGAGTGTCCAGTCACCGGCGGCGGTGCCGAGGGCGAAGGTCACCAAAACGGCTAGCCAATAGAACAATTCGCGCGGCAGGGTGACGATGCTGTGGATCGACAGCGTCCGTTCGCGTGCGAACCAGACACCGAACACGATCGCCAACGCCGCGGCGAAGGCACTGGTGCTCAGCGCGAGCGGAACATCGAGGTTGTCGGTGAGGATGTCGGTGTACAGGGTGCCGGTGACGCTGACTACCACCACGGTCAGCCAATAGACGAACGCGACGTACCGGTTCAGCCACAATTGCCAGCCCAGCACCGCCACGAGTACCACCGTGAACAGCAGCGCCGTGAGGTTCACTCCGACGCCCAGCGAAGTGTTGATCCAGTCGGCGAAGCTCTCGCCCACCGTGGTGCACAAGATCTTGATGATCCAGAACCACACGCTGACCTCTGGCACCTTGCTCAGCATGCGCCGGGCCTTACCGACCTCGGACTCCCTCATCTCCGTCACAAGCCGGGAACGTACAGACCACTCGCTGAGGCAACGCTGAGAAAGCGCTTGCCGACACGTGAATTCCAGCCATCATGGCGCTGACCCGCGACCGGGAGCAGAGGCGCCGGTACGGGTCGATTTCCTTGCCACCGCACCGGTTCGGGCAGCACATGCCGAGCGATACGCTGGACCGAGACACCGCGAAACGGACACCTGTCCTCGGACACGGCGACGAAATGTGGGTCATCGCGACCGGCTGCGCCGTGGGATCGGTGAGCTGAAGCTGTTCGGCTCGGCCCATAAACCGCGCCGGCGGCAGGTGGGGATTGCCCAGCCCGGGCGGGGCCGTCACCTCAGCCACCGGTATCAGCACCTCGGCGAAACTGGCCAGGTCCACCTCGGGCGCCTCGCGCGAGGTGAACCAAGGCCCGTCGTGGTTGCACTCGGCGTACTCATCCTCGCTGTGGTCGGCTACCTCGCCATCACCAAATCCGACGTGCAGCAGCCCGTCCGCAGCAACGTCCCCCATTACGAGGATCCCGCGTTCCGGTGCCGGGACGCGGCAGGCGAGTCGATATGCTGCGCCCGCATCACTGCCGCGGGCCCGTCACCGTGCCGACGTGGTCGCGGCGGTGGTGGCGGGAGAGGTTGGCCTCCAGCAACGCCATCGACGAGGCCACCCCGACATCGTTGTCACCGACCTCGGGCAGGCGGCCGTCCTCGGCGCGCAGTCTCACCAGCGCCTCGGTCATCGCCGCGTGCGCCGCGAACAGGCACGGCGTGGAGTAGATCGCCACATCAACCCCGAGCGCCTCGAGCTCGGTCAACGACAACCGCGGCGAGAGCCCACCGGCGATCTGATTGAACAACAACGGTTTCGCGCCGATCACGCCACCGACCTTGCGGATCCGCTGCACACTGCGCACACCGTCGACCAACAGCGCATCGGCATCGGTAGCGGCCAATGCCTGCGCACGGCGCACGATTTCGTCCTCGTCGGTGGCGTCGGTACGCGCGACCACCACCAGATCGGTGCGCGTCTGCAACACCAGGTTCAGCTTCTCCAGATATTGCTCGAGCGGCAGGATTCGCTTATCCGCCACATGACCGCACCGGCGCGGACGTTGTTGATCCTCCAATATCACCCCCGACGCGCCGAGCATCTCCAATTGCTCGACCACATGGCAGGCGATCTCCACATCGACGTAGCCATCGTCGATGTCGACCAGCAAATGCCGGTCCGGAAACGCCAGACGCAACCGCTGCACGAATCCGACCATGTCAGGCCAGGCAATGAACCCGATATCGGGCAGCCCGTAGTAGGAAGCAGCGAACCCGAAACCCGACACGAACATGCCGTCGAAATGCTGCGCGGCGATCGAGGCCGAGTACATGTCGAAGATCCCGATCAACGGGGTCACCCCCGGACGGCCGATCTCCTCTCGCAATGCAGTGCCGTACCGCATGATCTTCTGCCTTCCGTCTCCGCAGGCACACGGCCGGGTGAGACCGGCCGCCCGTCATCGTGGCTGACAGTCCGGTACAACTCGGCCTCCGCTCGCCCCCGAGTGCTGCTGTGCGGCGCGCACCCAGGGCCGCCGGGCCTCGCACTGGCGGGAACTATGCCTACAGATTGCTCGCACGCCACTGAGAAGACGCTGAGAACGCACCCCATACTCTGTGGAATCGTCAGATCCGTGAATCCACCGGCCGGGACCTCGTGTTCGACGTGCGACCGGAGTCGGCGATCGGCGGACCTCGCCGCCGCGCACACCTGACAGCGTCACCGTGGGGAGGGCGGGGGGAATCGGCGCAACTGGGTCAGCAGACTGATCCGAAGATGGCGAGGAATAGCAGTGACGCTTGGGCGTAGCCGAGTTTCAGCGTCTGCGCCAATAGATCCCCGCCGGTTTCCCCGATGTGGTCGCCGAGACCGCGCCGCAGGGTCTCGGCCAATCGAACTTCGTCGTCGACCACGAGTACCCGCACCAGCCCTATCCTTCCTGATTTGTCCCCTGGTTCATTACAGCCCAAACTGGTGTGTGAAGCGTCGGGCTCTCAGTGTTTCCACAGCACCGCACGCTCAGACTGAGACAGTGCCCGTCATCGTCGATCTGATCGATCGGACTGTCTGCGAGGTTTCCACCGAGGCCGCGACCGCGGAGATCGCGGTGTCGACCGGGGTGGTGGGTGTGGCGGTGATCGTGGCGTCGTTGCTCGTCGATCGGTTCAAACCTGCGCAAAGCTTGGCGCAGGTGACCGCGCGGCGAGCGGTCCGGGCTGCGGCGGTGATCGTAATGTTTGTCGAGTTGGGTGTGCAGGCGTCACGTTCGGGGTGGCTGACCGGCGCCGATGCTACGACGCTCGACTGGTTCACCACCCACAGATCCTCGGGCTGGACCGTCATCGCGCGTGCTATTACCCATGCGGGAGACCCTGCGGGGCTCGCGGTGATCGGCCTGCTGCTCGCGGGCTTGATGGCCTGGTGGTTGCGGTGCGCGGTGCCGATGGTGCTGATTCTGGGCACGGTGGCCGTTGCGTCGGCGGCCAGCAGGATGAGCAAGGTCGTGGTCGGGCGTACCCGCCCACCGGCCGTGGTGGAGTTGATGACCCAGACCGACTTCTCGTATCCGTCCGGTCATGTGACCGGCACCGTCGCACTCGTCGGTTCGGTGCTGCTGGCCTATCTCGGTGCGCGGCCAGCGGTGTGGCGTCGAATAGCTGCTGGGCTGTTCGTGGTTGTTGTCGTGGCCACGATGGGGGCGACCCGCCTTTATCTGGGGGTGCATTGGCTCACCGACGTGATCGGTGGCGGTCTTCTCGGTTGTTCGGTCGTGCTGATCGGTGCGGTCCTACAGCCCTACCTACGGGCGTGGCTGCACGGCGCGCCCATGAACGAATCCTCGAAAGTGGTGCCGACATCATGATCACCGCGAAAGCTATGCTCGGAAACTCGCGGCGGCGATCGCACGACCGCACGACCCGACGAGTCGCGCTCCTGCTGGCCGCCGTCGTTGCGAGCACCATGGCGCTCACCGCCGGATGTGCAAGCATGCAAGGGAATTCCGGTGACACCGGCTCTGCGGGCGACATTCCCGACAACCAGGTGTTCGTGCCGTTCACCCCGCCCGGTGGCGTGTTCACGGTGTCGGTTCCGCAGGGTTGGACACACGCCGAGTTCGGCACGGCCACCGAGTTCACCGATAAGTTCAACAGCGTTCGGATGCAAGTGCTGCCTCGCCCCACCGCGCCGACGGTGGACAGTGTGAACGCCGAGGAGTTACCCGCGATCGCCGCCGATACCGCCGGTTACGCGCCGGGAGCCGTCACTGTTGTGCAGCGGCATGCGGGTCAGGCCGTGCTGGTCACCTATCAGGGGCTGTCGGCGCCGAGTTCGGTGACCGGTAAGACCGTCACCGAGGCGGTGGAGCGCTACGAGTTCTGGCGTGCCGGAAACGAAGTCGTGCTCACCCTGTCCGGGCCGCAGGGGGCCGATAACGTCGATCCGTGGCGTCAGATCAGCGATTCGCTGTACTGGCGATGAGCGTGTTCCCCGCAGTGCAGGCTCGGTCGCTGTATCGGTTCTACCGCATCGGCGACGAGGAAGCACTTGCACTGCAAGGTGTTTCGCTGTCGGTGACGGCGGGCGAGTTCGTGGTGGTGGCAGGGCCGTCGGGTTCGGGTAAGTCGACGCTGCTGAATTGTCTTGCCGGGATGGATGATCCCGATGGCGGCAGTGTCGATATCGGCGGGCAGCGGCTCAGCCATCGCAGTGAGCAGGTGCGCGCACGGATCCGGGCGCGCCACGTCGGGATGCTCTTTGCGTCGGGCAACCTGTTCGACCACCTCACCGTTACCGAGAACCTGCGCTTGGCCGCCGCGCTCGCCGGTCGACATCGCAGTACCGATCAAGCCGGGTTGCTCAGGGAACTCGGGGTGGCCGAGCGTGGGCACGCGCTGCCTAGCCAGCTTTCCGGCGGTGAGCTCACTCGCGCCGCCGTGGCGGTCGCGGTGGTGAACCGGCCATTGGTGGTCTTCGCCGACGAACCCACCGGTGAGCTGGACAGCAGCACTGAAGCCGATGTGCTGCGGGTACTCACCGCAATCGCCGAGCAGGGCACCGCGATCGTGGTCGCCAGCCACAGTGCCGCGGTCGCCGCGGCGGCCGGGCGCGTTCTACACCTGACCGACGGGCGGCTCACATGACATCCTCCACCGCACCAGCGATAGCCACCGTTCTAGTGCAGTGCCACAACGTCTTTCGCAGCTACGGCCGCGGGGCATCGGCAATCACCGCAGTAAGCGGTATCACCTGCCGGATCCCGGCCGGTGCACGGATCGCTGTCACCGGCCGCTCCGGCTCCGGCAAGACGACATTGCTGCACATGCTTGCCGGACTCGATGTTCCGACCTCCGGCACCGTTAGCTGGCCTGCGCTGACACACATGCCGCGCCGGCGTGCGGAGGCGGTGGGTGTCGTGTTCCAAGGCCCCAGCCTCATGCCCGCCCTCGATGTGGCCGAGAACGTGGCGTTGCCGCTATTGGTACGGGGATCGACTGCCGGTGAAGCGCGCAAACGTGCCGCCATCGCCTTGGACCAACTCGGCATCGCCGAGCTGGCAGCGAAACTGCCCGACGACATTTCCGAGGGCCAGGCCCAGCGCGCCGCCGTCGCGCGCGTACTCGCCGCGCGACCGGCGCTGATTCTGGCCGACGAACCCACCGGCCGCCTCGACCACGACACCGCCGCGCAGATGCTGACGGTGTTGCTGGATACCGCCGAAACAATCGGCGCCGCAGTCGTGCTGACCACCCACGATCCAGCTGTCGCCGATATGTTCGCAACCCGGTGGACCATGCGCGACGGGCAGTTGGATACCGGCCCCGGCGAATGGAGTCGCTGATGTTCGCCGTGGTGTGGCTGACCGGATTGCTTCGCCGCCGCGCCGGGCGCCTGGCCGCCGCCGCGATCGGTGTCGCCGTCGCAGTCGCGATGCTGGGGTCGCTGGGCACCTTCTTGACCGCCGCGCAACGATCGATGACCGCACGCGCCGTCGACTCGGTCGCGGTGGACTGGCAGGTGCAGATAGCCCAGACCGCCTCGCAGGCAACGGTGCTGGATGTGCTGCGCCAGAGCGCCGGGGTTAGAGCGGCACTGCCGGTCGGCTACGCCCACAGCAGCGGTTTCACCAACGCCGATGGTGATCGTTCGACCGGAGCGGGCTGGGTTCTCGGTGTCCCCGCGGACTACTTCGCGTCGTTTCCACAGACCCGCCGCCCACTGGTCGGTGCCGACCACGGTGTGCTGGCCATGCAGCAAACCGCCGCCAACACCGGAATCACGCCCGGCTCTGCCGTCGTGATCGGACGTGCCGGGCTGGCATCGGTGTCGGTCACCGTCGATGGCGTGATCGATCTCCGATCGGCCGATGCTCTGTTCCAGACGATCGGCGCATCCGCGAACACCCAGCCCTCCGCACCTCCCGACAACGTGCTGCTGCTCGACGAAACCCACTGGCACACCGTGTTCGACCCGCTCGCGGCCATGCGTCCCGACCTGGTGAGCAGTCAAATTCACGTTGCTCTCGACCACACCCTGCCCAGCGATCCGGCCGCCGCGTTCACCGAAATCACCGCGCGCGCAAAGAATGTGGAAGCGCGTGCCGGTGGGGGCGCGCAGGTGGGCAACAACCTCGGTGCCGCGCTGGACGCGGCCCGTTCCGATGCCGCCTACGCTCGAGTGCTGTTCCTGTTCCTCGGGCTCCCGGCCGCCGTATTGGCCGCGCTGCTGAGCGCGGCCGTCGTCACCGCGGATGGGGATCGCCGCCGCCGCGAACACGCGCTACTGCGTGCCCGCGGCGCGGGCACGGCGCGACTGACCCGCATCGCCGCGGGCGAAGCCGTCCTTGTCGGTGTGCTCGGCAGTGCCGCGGGCGTCGGTACGGCCGCAGTGATCGGTGCCACCATGTTCGGTTCAGCGGGTTTCGGCGCCACGACCAGCACCGCATGGACGTGGGCAGGGTCGGCCACGGCCCTCGGCATCGGCATCGCGGTCGCCGCCGTGCTCGGGCCGAGCTGGCACGACCTGCGCACCGGCACCGTCGCCCTCGGCCGCACGGCCCTGTGGCGTCCCGGTCGGGTCCGCTGGCGGCGCTTCGGACTCGATATCATCGCGCTGGCGATCGCCGCGGCGGTGTACTGGTCCACCGCACGCAACGGCTATCACCTGGTCCTGGCCCCGGAAGGCGCACCAGCCATCTCGGTGTCCTACTGGGCCTTCGCCGCGCCGGCGTTGCTATGGCTGGGTGCCGCGTTGTTCACTTGGCGGACAACCGAATTCATTCTCGGCCACAGTTCCCGGATCATCGGTTTCCTGATGCGGCCGATCGCGGGGAATCTGTCGCAATTGGTCGCCAACTCCCTATCCAGGCAGCGTCGGCCGCTGGCCCGCGCGATCGTGCTGCTCGCACTCACGGTGGCGTTCGCGGTCTCCACCGCCACGTTCAATGCGACCTATCGCCACCAAGCCGAAATCGACGCCCGTCTCACCAACGGCGCCGACGTGACGGTCACCGAACCGACCACCGCGACCCCCGCTTCGGACACCGCGAAGGTCATCGCGGGAGTTCCCGGCGTCGGTGCCGTGACACCGCTGCAGCACCGGTTCGCCTACATCGGCAACGATGCGCAAGACCTCTACGGCATCGACCCCGCCACCATCAACGCGGCCGCGAGATTGCAAGACTCCTACTTCCCCGGCAGCACCGTCACCGACGCGATACATCAACTCGCGGCACATCCGGATGCCATACTGGTGAGCGCCGAAACCGTCACCGACTACCAACTCCGATCCGGCGATACCATCCAACTGCGGCTCACCGATCCCACCGGCGGATCACGGACAATACCGTTCCGATACGCCGGAATCGTCGCCGAATTCCCCACCGCCCCCAAGGACAGCTTCTTCGTCGCGAACGCCGCCTACGTCGCCGCCCGGACCGGCAACGACGCCGTCGGGGCCTATCTGGTCGATACCGGCGGCCGAGACACCCGTGCGGTCGCCGATCGCATCCGCACCGCGCTCGGCACCACCGCCACTGTCACCGATCTCACCGGCACGCGCGCCGTCATCGGCTCCAGCCTCACCGCGGTCGACCTGAACGGTCTCACCCGGGTCGAACTCGTCTTCGGCATCACCATCGCCGCCGCGGCGGGCGCGCTGGTCTTCGGACTGACCTTGACCCAGCGGCGCCGCAGCTTCGCCCTGGCCACCGCCGTCGGCGCACAACCCCGACAGCTGCGCGGTTTCGTCCTGGCCGAAGCCGCAGTGCTGCTGACCGGCGGCCTCACCGCGGGCGCGAGCATCGGCGCCGCGTTGACCGGACTGCTGATCACCGAACTCAGCGGCGTCTTCGATCCACCACCGACCACCGCCACCCTGCCTTGGCCCTACCTCACCGCTCTCACCGCCGCCATCATCGCTGCGGTACTGCTCGCCTCGACCACCACCATTCGGCTGGCCCGGCATCGACCACTCACTGTGCTACATGACCTGTGACGACAACACGGCTCCGGCGCCGCCACCACCTACCGATGGCCCCGATGCGGCCTCCACCGACAACATCGCGCGAAGGTGATCAGGATGAACCCACCCCCATCCGGTGCGAAGCCACGGTCGATCGACCGTGGCTTCGTCGGCGGCGCAACACGAATGGGGCGGACGCTGGCCCATCCCACCCGATGGGGCTTGCGGTTTCGGTCGGCGCTCATCGTGGCGGTCGTCATCACCGCGGCACTCGCGGTCGCGGCCCTGTCGCTGACCTATGTGCTGTACCGCTCCCTGATTTCCGCCTCCGACGACGCCGCTACCGACCGTATCCGCCAAGTCACTGCCCAGCTGGCCCTCGACACGCCCGCGGACCTGGATCGCAGCGCCCTGGCAACCGACAACCGGGTCGCGATCGTGCAGATCATCGACCAGACCGGCCAAGTCGTGCAGAGCTCCACCGACAGCCCCGCCCGCCCGATCACCGACGATCGCCCCGCCCCGGGAACCATCGCCCACCACCTACCGACAACCACCCGTGCCGACGAAGGCCGAATAACTGCGGCCACCGTCGACGGGCGCGGCGGCCGCTACACGATCGTGGTCGCTACCAACCAGGAAGAAGTCGAACGCACCATCAAACTGGTCGCCGTCCTCGTCGCTGTCGCCACCCCTTTCATCGTCGCGCTCGCCGCACTGGCCACCTATGCCCTGGTCGGGCGTTCATTGCGGTCGGTCGAACGCATCCGCACCCGCGTCGCCGCCATCACCAGCGCCGACCTCACCGACCGCATCCCGGTACCGGCGCAGAACGACGAAATCGCCGCCCTGGCAATGACTATGAACGACATGCTCGCCCGGATCGAAGCCGGGCACAACGCTCAACGCCGCTTCATCAGCGATGCCTCCCACGAACTCCGCAGCCCGCTGACCACCATCACCGCCGCCCTCGAACTGGGCCGCGCCCAACCGACTGTTCTCGACGCCGCCATGCTCGACGACACCGTGCTGCCCGAGGCACAACGCATGCGCCAGCTCATCGACGACCTGCTGCTACTGGCCCGCGCCGACGAAAACGCACTCACCCAGCGGCGCACCGATATCGACCTCGACGATGTCCTCACCGCCGAAGCAGCTCGCACCCGAACCACCACCACGCTCACCATCGCCACCACCGTCGAACCCGCACGCATCACCGGCGACCCCGCCCAGATCTCGCGCGCCATCCGCAACCTGCTCGACAACGCCACCCGCTACGCCGCGACCACCATCACCGTCCGTCTCCGCCGAGACGAGGCCAACGCGCATATCGAGATCGCCGACGACGGACCCGGCATCGCCGCACCCGATCGCGCACACGTCTTCGACCGGTTCTACCGACCACAACACGACCGCGGTCGCGGCACCGGCGGATCCGGACTCGGACTGGCCATCGTCGCCGAGATCATCACCGCACACCACGGCACCGTCCGCATCGACCAAAACCACCCGACCGGCGCGATCGCCGTCATCGACCTACCCCTCACGGACGCTTGACCTCCGCGATATCTGGTCGCTGTCTGTCCCTCATCCGCAGCTTCTCAGCGTGCTCACAGCGGTCGGCATCCATCGTGGGCATATGAGCGCGACCGTCATGTCGGCGAATCCGGCTGGAAATAGACCATGACACTGCTCGCCGAGGACCTGCTATGGCTACTACTCGACGACCACACCGGAGAGCCACTCGTCGACAAACACTGTTTGTCGCACGCCCTCGCCGGTGCCCTGCTCATCGACCTGGCCGCGCCGGACCGCTTCCCTGCGCTCATTCAGGTAACCGGACCGGGTGAACCGATGCACCCGGGCAGACTCTTCGTCCTCGATGAGAGCGAACATGCTCGCTGGCAGGCAGATCCGCTGCTCGTGCACGCCGTCGAATTACTGCGGCAGCGCCCACTGACTCCCAAGCAGGCCATCCACAAACTCGAACCAGGCCTGCGCACGACGCTTCTGGACCGGTTGTGCTCGCGCCGGCAGATACTTCGGCGATCCGATCGCCTGCTCGGATTCATCCCGATCACTGTATGGCCGACGATTGACCGCGACACCAAAAACGCTCTGCGCCAACCACTTCAGCGTTCACTGCTGGATGCACAACGGCCCGGCCATCGCACGCTGGCATTGATATCGCTGCTGCACGTCGTTCACGCGCTGCCCGAGCAGTGCCCGGGTTGGCGGCGAAGCGTCATCAACGAGCGCGCTATGAAGATCAGCGAGCAGTACACCGGCAGCACGTGGCCCGCAGACTCGGTGCGCCAAGCGATCTGCGACTCCTATGCAAGCACCTACACCGGCGGCTATCTCATTCCCTGACCCGCACGCCTGCCCGGAATCATGGGTGGCCCCGCACGAAAGAAGTTCGTTCCGAATGCAGCAATTCATCCTCGACTACGGATGGGCCGCGATCTTTGTTCTCATGCTCGCCGAATCCGCCTGCATCCCCATCCCTTCCGAGGTCACCATGCTGCTCGGCGGCGCGCTCGCCGGTGGAGCCGTCGCGGGAGCGCACCCGAACCTGATCGCCGTCATCGCCGCCGGCACCCTTGGCAACGTCGCCGGAAGCTACGTGGCGTGGCTGGCCGGACGCTACGGCGGCCGACCGGCCCTGCACCGATGGGGCAAATTCGTGCTGCTACGCACCGAAGAAATCGATCGAGCCCAGGATTGGTTCGTTCACCGCGGCGCCTCTTCGGTGTTCTGGGGGCGACTGCTGCCCGGCATCCGCACCTTCATTTCCCTGCCCGCCGGGATCGCGGCCATGCCCCCGGTGCGGTTCGGCACCTACACCCTCGCCGGATGCCTGCCCTGGACCGGGGCCCTGGCGATCGCCGGATACGCCGTCGGCGCCAACTGGCACACCGTCGAAGACGCCATCCGCGGCCCCAGCTACCTCATCGCCGCGATCGCCGCACTCGCTATTGCCGTCACGGTCGTCGTCGCGATCCATCGACGGCGCCGCAACTCCTCCGAGCTCGGCACCAAGACGCTGCCCGAATGAACTCAGCACTGCGGCGTTGGCTTCAGAGCACCTCGACCAGATGGTGCGCTAACGATCGAAGGTCTGGTCGAGCAAGATGATCGAGGTGGCGTTCGGACCGGCCAGCATCGAAACCATCCGCGGCGTCGGATACCGTCTCCTCGACGCCACCTGACCCGCAAAAGCGCTGAGCGGGTTCATCTCCGGCGACGAGAATGCCCACCGCCGCGTGAGCGGCAACACACTTTCAGCATGCTCACAGCAGCACTTCAGCAGACTTCGCGACCAAGAGGTATCGGCACTGGAGAAGGAGAGCACCGATGGTGAAGCACGTGGCTCGGGGTCTGCTCGTCGACTACAAACTTCCCCAGATCACGGTCATGTTCTGGGTACTCAAGATCGCCGCGACCACCTTGGGCGAGACGGGTGGTGATCTGCTGGCACAGACACTGAAACTCGGCTATGCACAGGCATCGCTGCTGTTC
>NZ_JBEXLC010000206.1:0-12432 GCF_040609795.1 Nocardia sp. NPDC004604 | reverse complement strand
GCTGCCGTCCGGAAATACCAGTGCGTCATCGGCGGGCGGGTTCAGTGCCAGGTCGAAGGCCTTCACCGGGTGCAGGCCCGCGGTGATCCACACGATAGCCAGCGGGAAGACCAGCCGCATACCGAACACCGCGATCACCACACCGACGGTGAGGAAGATCTTCTGCCAGAACTCGTTCATGCGTTCCAGCACAGTGGCGTTGATGACGGCGTTGTCGAACGACAGTGAGACCTCGAGCACACCGAGGATCGCGGCCAGCGCCAGCGCGGTCGGCCCGCCGTAGAGGAATGCGACGATGAGCGATACCACCGTGACGCCGATGGACATCCCGAAAATTCGCAGAACCACGCGGAGACCCTTTCCGTGCGGCGGTCGAATGTTTGTCCGAGCGCGCCTGTAGCTGATGTAACCCGAGGGCCGTGCAACCCGCGGTGGCGATGATGGTTCCAGCGTGGACGCGGAACCGTCGATTGTCCAACGGTGCGCTGCGGCAAATCGTTCCGTGGACACGCGGACAGGGGGCCCGTTGCCGAGCCCCCTGTTGCAGCTGGTGTCTTAGACGTTCACGCCGTAGTCGCGGGCGATACCGGCCAGACCCGAGGCGTAGCCCTGCCCGATGGCGCGGAACTTCCATTCGGCACCATTGCGGTACAGCTCACCGAAGACCATGGCGGTCTCGGTCGAGGCATCCTCGGACAGGTCGTAGCGGGCCAGTTCGGCGCCGTTGGCCTGGTCGACCACGCGGATGTAGGCATTGCGCACCTGGCCGAACGACTGCTGGCGGGTGTCCGCGTCGTAGATCGAGACCGGGAAGAAGATGCTCTCGATGGTCGGCGGGGTGTTGGCCAGGTCGACCTTGATGACCTCGTCATCGCCTTCGCCCTCGCCGGTCAGGTTGTCGCCCGTGTGCTCGATGCTGCCCTCGGGCGACTTGAGGTTGTTGAAGAAGACGAAGTGCTTGTCGGACACAACCTTCTTGTCCGCACCGGTCGCGATCGCACTGGCATCCAGGTCGAAGTCGGTTCCGGTGGTCGTACGAATATCCCACCCGAGCCCGACGGAGACAGCGGTAAGGTTCGGCGCCGCTTTGGTCAGCGAGACATTGCCGCCCTTGGACAGACTGACACCCATTCGGGGATCCCTTTCAATAGACGTCTGTGGTTCCCAGCATGTCCGAATCGCCGGGTACGCCATACGACAGTAGTAGGTTTCCCCGGACTTGCGTAGGAACTGAGCTAACCACGGCGGAGTGGTACACCGCCTAACATCGGGGCGTGACAGGCCGCAGGCGTGGATGGTTCCGGTCGTCCGGGAACACCGAATGGATTTCGCAAGCCCGGTCGACGCTGGCGGCCGCGTTTCTCGATATGGATCAGCGCCAGAGTGCGGCCGACGCCGCGGTGCACGCGAGTGCGCAGGTGTTCCCGGAGCGCCGGATGAGCGCGCAATGGGAACCCGTGCGCAGCCGGTGCTATGACGCCGCGGGCGCATATCTGGCATTCACCGAGGAATTGGACAATGCCGAGCGCGACGGCTCTACCATGCCGCAGGGGCAGTTGCGGGTGGACACCCTGGTCCGGCAGTTGACCGATGCGGCCCGCGCGGTCGATGAGTTCTATCGCGGCAATCAATCGCAACTCGAGCACGCGGTCGCGGTGCTCGGCACGGTCCCGCAATTCGCTCAGCAGGTGAAGGTCGCGGCGGCGGGTGTCCGCGGGCAGGCGGCCGAATCCGAATACGCCGACTACCCCTCGGTGCGGCAATGTGCGGCGGCGGTGGATGAGTCGCTGCTCACACTCGAGGCCCTCGGCTCCGAGGTACCGGCGGCGACCGTCCGCGAGGCCGCCAGCCACCTGGAATCGGCGACGAAGGCGCTGGCAGAAGCGTTGGCGCAGGCGCCATCCCGGGCTGGGGCCGCGGCCAATGCGATCACCTCGGTCGGCACCAGAATGGCCGCCGTGCGCACCCGCGGCGAGCGGTTGGCGCCCGCCTACTCGGAGCTGCTCCGCGAGTTCAATGCTGCGAGTTCGGCGGATCTGGCTAACAATGGGCAGGACAGTCAACGGGCCATCGATGCCGCCGACGCTGCCCTGGTCCGGGCACGTGCGGCGGCGGCCGAGAACAATCCGGAGTTTGCACTTGAGCTGACCACATCCGCACGGGGCTACCTCGCCGAGGCCGAACAGAAGGTCGACGCCGTCACAAAGCGGCTGACACTGCTGCGCGAGGTCCGTGCGAATCCGCAAGAAAAGGCCAAGGCCGTACGATTTCGGCTGCGGGACGCGCAAATGCTCGCGGTGAGCCGCGGGCTCGTCGGCGAATGGGGATCTGTGCTCGATGCACAGGTGGACCGAATCGATCGAATCACCGAAAACCTGTCGGGACGTCATCCCGACTACTGGGCCTATGTGGCCGAATTGGATGCCGTCGCGGAGTTCGTAGCCGGGGTAGTGGATCGAATGAGAAAACAAGCAGGACCACGACGAGAATGAGGCCAGGGGTATGCGGCCACCGCCACAAGGGATGAGGACAGCGCAACGATGACCGCGGGCATCGCCGTCCAGCAACAGATCTCCCTGCGAAAGCAATTGCCACTACGCCATTTCCGGCAGCTGCACGGCCCGGAGGCGCGGCGCCTTTTCCATCGACAACCGGAACCGTTCGGCGATCACGCCGATCGGGAACTTTTGGCGATCGCACTCGGCGCCACCCTGTACGCACCGGCGACCCGAGCGGATCTCGCCATGACCATCAGCAGACGGGCCGCGCGCGGGGTGTGCTCGATGGTCATCGATCTCGAGGACGCGGTCGCCGATCACGAGTTGGAGTTCGCCAAACACCAGACCGTCGCGACGCTGAATCTGCTTGCGGGCAGCGATGATCCGAATCCGCTGCTGTTCGTGCGCGTTCGTGACGCGGATACCGTCTGCGAGATCGTCGAGCAGCTCGGCACCGGTGCGGCGGCATTGACCGGCTTCGTCTTCCCGAAGTTCGACAGTGCGAGCGGGCCGAAATATCTCGCGGCGCTCGAGGCCGCCGGGGAGCGGCTGGGCCGGCCGGTGTACGGCATGCCGGTACTCGAATCGGCGGCGCTGGTGCACCGCCAGACCCGGGATCAGGAGCTGACGCAGATCGCGGCGCTACTCGCCGAGCACCGGGAGCGGATACTCGCGGTGCGCATCGGGGCCACGGATATGTGCTCGACCTTCGGCATTCGGCGCGATCGGGATCTGACGATCTACGACGTGCGGGTGGTCGCCGATGTCATCGCCGATATCGTGAATTACCTCGGCCGTTCGGACGGTTCGGGTTTCGTGATCACCGGGCCGGTCTGGGAGTACTTCGCCGACCATGAGCGGATGTTCCGGCCACTGCTGCGGACCGCGCCGTTCGAGGAATCCGATGCGGTGCCGTTCCGGCGCTATCTGGTCAGCCGGGATCTGGACGGTCTACTACGTGAGATCACGTTGGACCGGGCCAATGGGATCCAGGGCAAAACGGTGATCCATCCGTCGCATGTGGCGGCGGTGCACGCGCTATCGGTGGTAACGCACGAAGAGTATTCCGATGCGCTCGATATCCTGCAGGTCGACGTCGGCGGGGTGGCGGCATCGGGCTATCGGAACAAGATGAACGAAATGCGGCCGCATCGCAGCTGGGCGCGCCAGACGCTATTGCGGGCCCGGGTTTTCGGTGTCGCGAACAAGGGTGTCTCCTTCGTCGATCTGCTGACGGCGTTGGTGACCGAATGAGCACCTATGCCTGGGCGACCGCGAATTTGGGCATCGAATTGCGGCATGAGCGCTCGCACGACGCCGGTGTTCCGGTGGATGTGCTGCCCGCCGAACTGCCCATCGCGACGCTGATCCAGCCCGGCCTGCGCCGCAATCCACGCCGCGCGCATCTGCTGGTCTCCACCGTGCTCGGCAAACACCTGCCGACCGATCCCCGCGTGGTACTCGGCGCGGGCAACCGGCTCGGTGACCTGGTGCGTGACGTACTCGGTGAACGCGAGGCGGTGGTGCTCGGATTCGCCGAGACGGCAACGGGATTGGGGCATTGTGTGGCGGCCAGGATCGGAGCCGGGTGCTATCTGCACTCGACCCGTCGCGAGGTGCCCGAGGCCACCACATTGACCGGATTCGAAGAGGGGCATTCGCACGCCACCTCGCATATGCTCCAGCCCGCGCCCGCCGATATCTTCGTCAACGATTTGCCACTGGTGCTCGTCGACGACGAAATCTCCACCGGGGATACCGCGATCGATGCGGTGCGGGCGCTGCACGCGTTCTCGCCGCGTTCGCATTATGTGCTTGCGTCGCTGGTTGATATGCGGACCGCGGACGATCGGGCGCGCTTCGAGGCGGCGGCCGCGGAATTGGGTGCGCGGATCGACACCGTATGCCTGGCTTCGGGGCGCACCCTGCTGCCCGATGGTCTGGTCGAGACGGTATCCGCGATGCCGGATCCGGACTTGAATCCGACTGCGGCACATCGTGGTTCGTTCGATCAGCTGGAATTGCCCTGGCCCGCTGCGGTGCCGGAGGGCGGCAGGCACGGGATGCTGCGATCGGATACCGATGCGTTCGAGGCGGCGCTCGCGAAGGCGGCCGAGGCGCTGCGGGTTCGGCTCGCCGACGGTTTCGCCGAACGCCCCGTTATCGTGCTCGGGCACGAAGAGTTGATGTACCTGCCGCTGCGATTGGCGGCCGAACTCGCCGATGCCGGGATCGCGACGCGCTACCAGACGACCACCCGCTCGCCCGCGTATGTACTCGACGAACCCGGTTATCCACTGCGGCGCGGATTTCGGTTCATCGCACCCGAACCCGGTGAGGAGCAGCCGCGCTATCTGTACAACGCGCACTGGATCGAGGATGCGCTGTCCGAACTGGCGGCGCTCGGTGCGGACGATCCGGTGCTGGTCGTCGTCATAGACGCACCAGCGGATAGTGCCGAATTGCGTGCCGAGGGCGGTCTGATCGATGTGCTGACCGCATCCGGCGCCGATGTCGTATTGGCGGTGCTGCCGGGCGCGGATCCGCGCATGCTGCACGCCGAGCGCAGCGAAGTCGTGCCGGTGGCCGCCGACGTATCCGAACCGAGAGTGCTGTGAGGTCGAACGCTGTGCCGGAATCGAATATCTCGCCCCGAACGGCATTGCCGGTGCCGCTGCACGGTCCGGCCTTCGGATCGTATGCGGCCCAAGAGGTTTCCTGGCTGCTGAAGGATTTGTCGGAGGTCGATCTGGAGGCCGATGTCGCCGAGCGCGAGCGCCGGATCCAGTCCGGTGCGGCGCATTACGCGGAATCGTTGCCGATCGAATATCAGCCGGACGCCGCGTACCGCTCGCTGTTCGACGAAGTGCTCGCCGACAGTGCCGAGCGGCTGGCGGTCGCCGTCGCGACGGTATCGGAACTCGTGGTCGCCGAACGCGGCCAGGACATCGTGCTGGTGTCATTGGCCAGGGCCGGGACGCCGATCGGGATTCTGATGCGGCGCTGGCTGCTCAGCGGGCGCGGGCCGGATCTGCCGAACCTCGATGTGCCGCACTACGCGGTGTCGATCGTGCGTGATCGCGGCATCGATGCGGTGGCTCTGGACTACCTTGCGCGCCATTATGATCCGGCGTCGGTGGTATTCGTCGACGGCTGGACCGGCAAGGGCGCGATCACTCGTGAACTCACCGAAGCGCTCGATGCCTATTACGCCGCGGGCGGCGCGCGATTCAATGACGAACTCGCCGTACTCGCCGATCCGGGACATTGTGTGCGCACCTATGGCACCCGCGACGACTTCCTCATCGCCTCCGCCTGCCTGAATTCGACGGTATCCGGACTGATTTCACGCACCGTGCTGAACGACACGCTGATCGGCCCCGGCGAGTTCCACGGCGCGAAGTTCTACCGCGATCTGGCCGACGATGACGTATCCGGCCGCCTGCTCGACACCGTGAGCGCGGCCTTCGATACCGTCCGCGATCGCGTGCCCGCCGAACTGGCCGCCGTGCGCGCGGGCGACCGCACGCCGACCTGGACCGGCTGGGCCTCGGTGGACCAGGTCCGCGAGGCGTACGGCGTGGCCAGCGTGAATTTCGTGAAACCCGGTGTCGGCGAAACGACTCGGGTGCTGCTGCGGCGACTGCCGTGGCGGGTGCTGGTGCGCGAGGCGGATGCGCCCGAGCACGCACATATCCGACTGCTCGCCGCGGCTCGCGGTGTTCCGGTCGAGGTCGTACCCGACCTCGCCTATTCGTGCATGGGATTGATCAAGGACGTACAGCAATAATGCATTTACGACGACTACGAAGACATGCTCTGATCGCTACCGATCTCGACCGGACGATGATCTACTCACGCAATGCTTTCCACGCCGCCACCAATGTGCCGACGGTCTGTGTGGAACATCTGGAGGGCGCGCCCCTGTCGTTCATGACGACCACCGCCGCCCTGCGGATGCAGACCCTGACCGAACCCGCTGCCGTCATCCCGACCACCACTCGGACCATCAAGCAATTCGAGCGGATCCAACTACCGGGCGCCCCGTGGCGCTACGCCATCACCAGCAATGGCGGCAATATTCTGGTCGACGGCATACCGGATATGCGCTGGCGCATCGATATCGACGCGCAGGTGCGGGCCAGCGGCGCGACGCTGTCGGAGGTGAATACCGAACTGCGCGCGCGCATCGACGACTCCTGGGTCACCAAATTCCGTATCGCCGACCATTTGTTCGCCTATCTGGTGGTGAAGCCGAAGGAGGTGCCGGAGGGTTTCCTGGCCGAATGGGATGCGTGGTGTCGTCCGCGCGGCTGGTCCGCGTCCCAGCAGGGACGCAAGATCTACACCATGCCCATGGCCGTCTGCAAGAGCCACGCGGTCCGCGAGGTCCGCCGCCGCCTGCTCGACAATGGCGAACTCACCGATGCGGCAATGACTCTCGCCGCGGGCGACGGCGCGCTCGACGCCGAAATGCTGCGCACCGCCGACTCCGCCATTCGCCCCCGCCACGGCGAACTCGAACAACTCAACTGGACCCATCCGAACCTCACCGTTACCCGTGCGTCGGGAATTCTGGCGGGCGAGGAGATCATCAACTGGTTCATCAAGGCTGCGCCGGGATCCGCCGAATAGGGGCTTGCCGTGACACCGGTCGAGGCGGGACGGGAGCCGTCCGCACTCGAGTACACCCGCTGGGGATCGATCGATATGCCGCCGGAACGGGTGGATGGGTTCGCCGCACAAGGTGTCACCCGCATCGTGGTCGGGGCGACGGCGACCGTGCCGAGCAGTTCGACGAAATGTTGGCGTTCTCCGAACGTTTCGGGCTCGCCGCGACGCTCGGTCAGGCACGCCGGACGGCGTCAGCGGCGCCGCCAGCACTGGGCGCTATCGGCCAGGTTCCACCAGGCGACGTAGTCGGGGTCCTGATCGACCAATTCCCAATTCGCCTCCAGCGCATGGAAGAAGGCGGCGTCGGCGGTGCGGCCGCCGGGTGGTTCGCCGATGTAGATGAGCAGATCACCACCGACGCGCTGGTAGGCATCGAGGGCACCGGAGGCCATGGGGTTCGCCCAACCCGGTGGCCAGCAGAGCAGCAGGACGTCGGCGGCATCGGCAATATCGCGGTAGGCATCGGCGTCTCGGAGTTCCTGGATCGGATGCCAGATATGCGGCTGTCCGGCTGCCGACGGAAAGGACGTGTTGTTCGCGCGGTCCGGCGGATGCGTATCGTAAGCCGTTATCGGCACTCCGGATTCGGCGAGCTGGCTGGCCCAGTAGCCACGTCCCGCACCGATTTCGACAACCGATCGCCCGCGCGTGATATCGGCGATCCAGGCAAGCGTCTCCGGTGCCGGCACGGCATAGGCGTAGGTCGCCTGCACGACGATCTGCGCATATCCCAGCCGCGCACTACCTTTCGCGCGGCCGCCGTTCACCTCGCGTCGCCCGCCGCGCTCCGGCGGCCCCGCCGCCACCGACGGCGCGACGATATCCCAATACGGATCGACACTCTCCCCACCGGTCATGAAGTGCAGCAACCGCAGATCGAATGCCGCATCCGCCACCGCATCCCCCGTCCCCGCCAGCTGCTCGGCCATCGATAGGTAATCCGCCACCCGGGGGTAGGCCTGTTCGAACGCGGCCTCGTCTTGCATCAGATTCGCCAGCGCCGCGAGTCGTTCATCCGACAATGCGAAGGGTGGCATTCTGCAATTGTCCATGGCCTGACCGAAATCAACGGTCGAATCAACTGACCCGCTGGCACTGCCCAACCCGGAACGCGATCGGTCTCGGGCTGTGGCGCAGGCGATGTTCGCCTCAGCGGTTGCGGGTGTGGTTGAGCCAGTCGAGGGCGTCGCGGAGGGTGGGGGAGTGGTCGAGGATGGGAGGCGGGGTGTAGGCGGGTGTCGGGTCGGTTGCGGGCTGCTGCGACCGGGGTTGGTAGTGCTCGGGGCGGGGGCGGTTCGGGCGGGGGTAGGCGGGATCGGTCGGGAAAGGCAGTTTTGGGGTGGGGGATTGCGGCGGGATGGGTTGGAACCGCTTCACCACCACCGCGATGACCGCGATGACCGCGATGACCGCGATGACCGCGATGACCGCGATGACCGCGATGACCGCGACGATCGCGATCACGAGTCCGATACTCATGAGTGCCTCCCAACACGATGCCTGCTGTTGGGAAAGTTAGTGATCGAGCGGGTGCCGCGTATCCACCGAAGGTAGGACTACCGGGATGATCCGCAGGTCATCCGGTTCAATAGTCGCGCTGCTGAGCGCCCAACTGCTGGGTGATGACACCGTGCAGCCGCTGCAGACCGCCGACGGTCATACCGCTCTGGAGTTGGCCCTCGATGGTGCGCACCAGCGCCGAATCGCTGAGGATCTTCTCGCTGGATTGGATGAGAACCGTTCCCGCGCCGGTGAAGTCGAACTGGCGCTCCTCACCGGAATTCACGCCGAAGCGGGCGGCACCGGCGGCCAGGAAGTTGGAGACCCAGCGCTGGTCGTAGTGATGGCTGGGGGAGGGGCAATCCGCCCAGCCGACAAGGGCTTCCGGGTCGACGCGCAGCGGCGGTTCGGCGAACATGACCGGGCCATTGGATGAGGCCAGGAACTTGCCGGTGCCGATGAGGGTGAGGAAGCCGGGGACGATCGACTGGTTCAGCGATAGGCCGGGTTCGAAGGCCAGCAGGTTGGCGGCGCGAATGGTGAGGTTGCCGTTGTCCTCGAGGTCATAGGAATTGATGTCGTAGCCGCGGTCGCCGATGATCAGCTTGCCGTGGCCCTCGGCGATCACATAGTCGCCGGTGAACAGCGGTGCCGAGAACTGCTGGGAGACCATGTGCAGCAGTCCACCCTGCAGCCCGTGGGTGAGCATCTGGAACCGCATATCGCCGTAGTAGGCGATCATCGCGCCCTTGCGCATGAACCACGGCTTGTTCAGGTCGATGCAGTAGGCGTAGCTGTTGCCCGGAATATTGTCGCTTTCACCGAGATTCAGCGGATTCAAAATCTCACTCATGACTCACAACTTCTCTTCCGAAGCCTGCACATAGACCACACCTTGTCCGACGCAATGCAATTGCATGGCCTCCCCGGAACCGCGGCCGACCGCGTCGCGCCAGCTCAGCGCCGTCTTCAACTCGGTCTGCACATTGCCGTAGGCGGCGACGAAGGCCTGCGGATCTACCACGATCGGATTCGGTCCGCCCACCGGAAGTTCCAGGAATCCGCCGTGCGCGAGCAAGACTGCCGCACCCTGTCCGGACAGCTGCGTGGTGAACATGCCCTGGCCGGTCAACGCACCACTCGCGGCCCCGCGCAACGCGCCCATCAGCCCGCCGCCACCGCCGCCGCCCGAACTCATCACGGACACAATCGAACTCTGCAGTGCGGCGGTATTGGCCAGCAGCCGCGAGGCCTCCACGCGCAGCACCGCGCCCGGCTGCAGCTGCACCACATGCACTTCCAGCCCGGCGAAACCGTAGTGCACCTGGCCATTGCCGGTCGCCAGCATGGTGCGCTCGTGCTCACCGGCCATCATTTGCCCGGCCATTCGCATGATGCCGCCACCGCCCATGCCCGGGGCCATGCCCGGAATCTGGTGCGGCGCAAAGGAAATATCTCCGGTATAGAACAGCATCGCGCCATTGCGCGCGACCACACCGCCCGCCATGCCGACGTCGACCTTGACGACCTTGCCGTTGACCTTCTCGAACATCGCAGGCCCCCTTACCGTTCCGCGGGCTGGATCAGTACCAGGCCCTGACCGTCGAAGCGCAATGAGAACGCCTCCCCGGCATCCTGGCCGACGAACGTGCGCCACGAAACATCGGTCACGAACGACTGATCGAGGTTGCCGCGGCAGGCGACGAAGGCATCCGGATCCACGATCAACGGATATTGCGGCGAAACCTCCAGGTGGATCAGCGGCCCACCGGCCGAGAGCAATGCGACCTGACCCTGTCCGGTCACCGTGGTGGTGAACAGGCCAGCTCCCGACGACGCGCCGCGCAGACCGGCGAAACGTACGTCGGTGCGCAGGTTTCCGGCGAAGCAGAGCAGCTGCTGCGATTCGACCTGCAGCGTCTCGTTGTTCAGATTCACCACGGTGACGTGCTGGCCGTTCACCGCGAAGAAGACCCGGCCATTGCCGCCGCATTCCATCAACGACAGTTTCTCGCCGGTGGCGCGCCGCTTGAGTCCGGCGAGTACGCCGTCGCCTCCGCCGAAACCGGCCGACTTGAACTGCACATTTCCTTCATAGGCGACCATCGAGCCGGAAATCGCGCGGATACTCGTTCCGGCGAGGTGTGCCTCGATCACCTTTTTCGACTGCTCGAACAGTTGCGCCATGGGGGAGTTTGCCTGCCGTCTCGTTCGGGAACATGGTGTTGATCGCCCATATTCCAACTGCGTTTCGTCACCCTAACCGATCTCCGGGCAACGATCCGGGCCATGGCGGCGGTTACTTCGGATCGCGTTCGGCACGTTTCTCGTAGAGTGGCACCGTACGCACCGACAAGCGAAGGGTCGAACTTGTCCGCAACACTCGCCAAGGGTCAGAATGGCCCGCTGGCCGTCAATGACGTGGTGATCTCCGTCCAGCTGACCGCACCTGCGGATCTGTCCGCACTGCTGGTCACCGACTCGGGGAAGGTCCGTTCCGATGCGGACTTCGTCTTCTTCAACCAGCCAAGTGGCCCAGGGGTGAATCTGCAGCCCGCACCGGCCGGGCAGTCGGCGTCCTTGGCGGTGTCGCTGAATGCGGTGCCAGCGGATATCTCGCAGATCCGCGCTGTCATCACCCTCGACGACGCGACCAGCAATTTCGGCCGCTCCGCCGCGCCGACCGCGGTCGTCTCGGATTCGGCGGGTAATCGGTTGTACGAGTACCGCATCGACGGTTTGAACACCGAGTCGATCGTGATCGCGCTCGAGCTGTACCGGCGCCAGAGTGAATGGAAGGTGCGTGCGGTCGGCCAGGGCTACGCGGGTGGTTTCGCGGCGCTGGTCACCGATCACGGTGTGACCGTCGACGAATCTCCGGCCGCGACACAGGTTCCGCCGCCACCGACCTATCAGCCCGCGCAGCCCACTCAGGGTTACCCGCCGCCGGCCCCGCCCGCATACCCGACGCAGCAGCAGCCGCAGTACCCGCCGCAGCAGACCTACCCGCAGGGCGCACCCGGCTACCCGCCGCCGCCCGGTGCCGGCTACCCGCCCCCGCCCGGACCCGGTGGTTACCCGCCGCCGCCCGGCCAGCCCGCCCCCGGCCAGGGCTATCCGCCGCCCGCTCAGCCCGCGGCCCAGCAGCAGCCGCCCGCCGAGGTCAGCCTGAGCAAGGACCGTCCGGTCAGCCTGGTCAAGGGGCAGCGGGTCACCCTGCGCAAGGAGGGTGGCGCCGCGCTGACCTTTGTGAAGATGGGTCTCGGCTGGGATCCGGTGCGCAACCGCGGCATGTTCGGCAATCGGACCGTCGATGTCGACCTCGATGCGTCGGTCGTGATGTTCGCCGACATGAACGTGGTGGATGTCGCCTACTACGGTCAGCTGACCTCCAAGGACGGTTCGATCCGGCACCAGGGCGATAACCTCACCGGTGAGGGCGAGGGCGATGACGAGGTGATCCTGGTCGACCTGACCCGCATCCCGGCCCACGTCAGCTCGGTGCTGTTCATCGTGACCTCCTATAAGGGCCACACCTTCGAGCAGATCCAGAATGCGTTCTGCCGCTTGGTCGATGGCGCCAACAATGCCGAGCTGGCCAGGTACACCCTCGCCGGTGGTATGCCGTTCACCGCGATGGCGATGGCCAAGCTCTTCCGGGTCGGCCGCCGAGCTCGGCCTGGATCTAGCTGGAATCGCCACGGACGCACGGGGTTTCATCCCGGTCGACGAGCAGCTGCGCACCGGTGTCGAGCATGTC
>NZ_JBEXLC010000205.1:0-12784 GCF_040609795.1 Nocardia sp. NPDC004604 | reverse complement strand
AACTGAATATGGATACTTCTTATCTTCATATTATGAGTATTTATGTAATACGTTCGCTAGGTATGGCATTTGTTATGATGCCGTTAATGACTGCATGATGTCACCACGCTTGGCGTTCTGCAGCACCCACTGCGCATTCGCCGGACTGAGGTTCAGGCAGCCATGGCTGGTATTCGAATAGCCTTGCGCGCCAACCGACCACGGCGCGGAGTGGAAGAAGATGCCCGAGTAGGACAACCGGGTCGCATAGTCGACCGGCGTCTTGTAGCCGTTCGGCGAACTCACCGCGACGCCGTAGGTCGAAGAGTCCATGATGATGCGATCGAAACGGTCGCCGACGATGTAGATGCCGTTATCGGTGGGCGTGCTGTCCTTGCCCATCGAGGTCGGCATGGTCCGCACCACCTGACCGTTCATCTCCACCGTCACCTGCTTGGTGTTGTCGTCGGCGGTGAAGATCGTCGGATCGCCGATGGTAAAGAAGGAGTGGATGTTGTCCTGGCCGAACAGCCCATTGCCGAGATTGCGGCCGTAGACGTTCACATCGATGGTGACCTTGGTACCCGGCGCCCAGAAATGCTCCGGCCGCCACCGGACCTCACGGTTGTTCACCCAGTAGAAGGCGCCCTCTACCGGTGGCTCAGTGGTGACCTTGATCGCATTCTGCGCGGCCTTGCGGTCCGGGATGTTCTCGTCGAACTGCACGGCGACCGGCTGGCCGATGCCGACCACCTCGCCCTCGCCGGGCAGCAGAAACGGCTTGGTCTGACTGTTCGGCGAGCTGGTGGTGAAACTCAGCACGGTGGAGTTCGCGCCACCGAGACCGATCGCGTCGGCCTCGAGCTTGTAGGTCTTGCCGTAGCCGAGCACCTCGGTTGTCTCCCAGCTCCGCCCGTCGGCGGCCAGTTTGCCGCCGACCGGAGCCCCCTGCGGATTGGTCAATGTCACCGTGGTGAACTTGCCGTCATCGACCTTGAACATCATCGGCATGCCGGGAGAAACCCCAACCTCACCGTCCTTGACCGGGGACAACAGCTTGGGCTTCATCAGTTCGGTGATCGGATTGCGGTCGATGGCGACCGATGCGGTGTCCGCGGCGTTGGATGACGAGCATGCCGTCAAGGCCAGCGCGAACACCGCGAAAACGACTGCAGGTCCGGTGATCTTTCGCATCAACCGATGCCGACCCCGACCAACGCTCATATTCAACTTCAACCCCGTTTCAAGTCTCGATGCCGCGTCAGCGCACCGATGGCTTCGGATCCAACCGACACAGCTCCTCCCGCAACGCCGATGGAGTCCGGTCAAGATCACGCCCCCGCCATTCTGTCAGGCCGGAAGGCATGATCCAACGTGAAACCACTCCGCCGCTGGCAGGTTCACCGGTTAGATCACTTCCATCCCGCGCCGTGTTAACACCGGCCGCGGGCTCCCATCTGCCCCGGTCAGAAACCGATTTCACTTATGGGCACTCCGCCTGTTAATCTTTGTCCCGCACCGGAACACGGAGCACAGCAAGATCCGCGCCATTAGCTCAATTGGCAGAGCAGCTGACTCTTAATCAGCGGGTTCGGGGTTCGAGTCCCTGATGGCGCACTTAAATTAGCAGGTCAGGCCCGATACTATGGTCGGGCCTTTTCCGCTCTATCGGACCGTCACCAAAAGAACACCAAAAAGTCACCACCAATGGCGTGTTCCTCGGCTGGCGGTGCCTAACCCCAGCTCCAGCACGGCCGATGAGTCGGGCGCCTGCTGCGGCGAGACGATGCGGTGCGGCTCTGTGATGCCCTCGCGAGAATGCCCCAACGGCTTCGCGGCCGTTTTCGAATCCGACGCCTCAGCGATCTCGCGGCGAGGGTGAGCTCGATCTGGCGGCGGGTTGCGCCGGTCCAGGGCCCGCCGATTGGGGCCGCTCATGCCGGACTGCCGAACCACCGGTCGGCGGCCTGCTCGAACGCTCCAGGATCTGGGTCGTCCCGATCGCTCGCCCAAGCGACGATGCCCCGATGTCGAGGTCCGCATGGTCCTGCCCGGAACGGCGGTACTAGTCGCATGAGCGCCGCCTACCCGCAGTACACGCCCGGAACGGACGCCACACCGAAAGCTGGCATGCCAGGCGCGGTGGCTACCACCGCGGCGGGCGATCTGACGGAAACCCGTCGGAGAAGCTCGAATTCCTTCGCACCCCTCAGGCCGATTCAGCGCTGCCCCTGTCGAGGTTGTCGTTGAGCCGGATCAGCAGCTCCTCGAGGGTTCGGATCTCCGCCGACGTGAATCCGGCGACGGCCCGCGCGTTGAGGTCGGCCAGCTGCCGGCGCGCGGCGTTCAGGTGCGGGGCGGTCTCGGTGGCCAGCGTGATCGTCTGACTGCGCGCATCGCGGGGGTTGGGCGTGCGGCGGATCAGCCCGTCGCGTTCCATCCTGGTGAGCAGCTGGGCCATGGAGGGCTGCTCGATGCCGGTGGCGTCGGCCAGCTCCTTCTGCGTCAGCTCGGTGCCGTCGCGCAGCAGCGCGAGCACGGGGACCTGGGCGTAACGCAGCCCGAGCGGTTTGAGCGCGGCGTCGCCGTCACGCGCCAGCGCGCGTGCGGCGCGATTGATCAGCTGGGCCAGGCTTGGCATCGATGCGGTTTCCACATCCCTACTTTACATAGGATCCTATTTAGAGTTACATAGGATCCTATGAACAATAGCGTTTCCGTACCAACAGCCCAAGTAGCCATCGCGGGCGCGGGCCCGACCGGCCTCATGCTGGCTTGCGAGCTGCGGCTCCGCGGCATCGACGTCGTCGTGCTGGAGCGCCGCCCGGTCGGCACGGTCGGCGAGTCGCGCGCACCGGGCATCAATGCCCGCAGCATGGAGATATTCACCCAGCGCGGATTGGCCGAGAAGTTCCTCAGCAGCGGCAAGGTCCTGCCCGGGGTCCTGTTCTCCGGTATACCGATGGCCCCGCACCGACTCGATCCGGCCTGGCCCTCCGCGCTGATCCTGCCGCAGCACGAAACCGAGCGGATCCTGGCCGCCCGCGCCGCCGAGCTCGGCGTCCGTTTCCTGTGGTCAACGGCCGTGGTGAACCTGCACCAGGACGACACCGGCATCGAGGTGTTTCTCGAAAGGCCGCAAGGCCCGGCCTCGATCCGCGCCGACTATCTCATCGGCTGCGACGGCGGCCACAGCTCCGTGCGGAAGATCAGCGGCTTTCCCTTCCCTGGCGACGAGCCGGTCGCGTTCTGGGTGGTCGGCGACGTGTACCTGGACTCCCCGCCCGACGGCAACGGTGTTTTCGGCCGCAACGAACGCATCGGTACCTACCAGATCTCCCGGGCCGAATCGGGGCTGTTCCGCCTGAGCCTGATGCGGGCCACGCCCCCGGCCGACCGCACCGCACCGGTCACCCTGGACGAATTGCGCGAGGTCATGCGCGACGGCCTGGGCACCGATTACGGTCTACGGGACGCGCGCTGGATGTCGCGCTTCTCCGACGGCTTCCGCCACGTCACCCACTATCGCCGGGGCCGGGTCTTCCTCGCCGGGGATGCAGCCCACACCCACTCGCCCATCGGCGGACAGGGATTGAACCTCGGCATCCAGGACGCGGTGAACCTGGGCTGGAAACTCGCCGCCGTACTCGACGGCACTGCAGCCGACGCCCTGCTGGACACCTACCACCAGGAGCGGCACCCGATCGCGGCCACCGTGCTGCAGCTGACCAAGGCCCAAACCGCGTTGATCAAACCCGGACGGCAGAACGACGCTCTACGCGAGGTCGTCACCGACATCCTCACCGTGCCCGAGGTATGCCTGCGTCTGAGCGGAATCCTCAGCGGACTGGATCTGCGCTACCCACTCGGCGACACCCACCCCCTGCTCGGGCGGCGCATGCCAAATCTGCCCCTGACCACCGACCAGGGCAGCACAGACGTGTTCAGCCTGCTCCACCGAGCCCGTCCGGTGCTGATCGATCTCCGTGCCAACGGATCGACGGGCATTCCCACCCCGTGGACCGACCACGTGGACCGTGTCGACGCACGGCTCGCGCCCACCCGGTCCAGCAGCCCGTGGCACCTGCCCGTCTTCGGCGACGTCCCCGCCATCGACGCGGCCCTCGTCCGCCCCGACGGTTATGTCGCCTGGGTCAACCCCGCCACCCAACCCATCGACCACCACACTCTGACCGCCGCACTCACCCGATGGGTGGGCGCAGCCGACAGCAAGCTACCAACTCCCTGATGGCGCGCTTGAATGAGGAAGGTTCGGCGCCAACATGATTCGGTGGCGTGACCAGCGCACGGCAGCGTAGAACAATGCCCGACATGATCGAGAGCATCCATACCGACGACGCCCCGTTCGTGCGATTCCCCGACGGCACGGAGCCACCGCTGTCGCAGGCCATCAGAGTCGGCGCATGACGCGGGCCCGCAGCGGCGCCTGCACGGTCAGCCACGGCATCAGCGCAAACGACTGAAAGACCAGTGCTGCACCGGGATCGGCGCCCTCGGTCATCAGCCCGCCCAGGGGCCATGCATGAGACAGCAATTGATCGGCGAACAGCATCACGCCGATGCGGACCCTGCGGGGCGAGGACGCCGACTTCCGCGCCGCCGTCGAAGCCACCGGCCGTAAGAAGATGATCATGGCCGGCCTCTGGACCGAGGTCTGCTTGGCATTCCCCGCCCTTGACATGCTGAATGAAGGCTACGAGGTTTACCCTGTCGTCGACGCCGTCGGAGGGGTCTCCCCCGTCACTCACCAGACCGCAATCACCCGCATGGTCCAGGCCGGCGCCCACCCCATCACCTCGTTGGCCCTCGGCTGCGAACTGATGCGCAACTGGGCCCGCTCCGACGCAGACCTCTACCGGGTCATCATCAACGACTACTTCCACCGCAAGCGCCGAATCGGCGATGCCACCGGCGACCTCTTCCGTCAGTAGACCGGGTTCTGCACCGTTGGGAATCAGGGATGTGACTTTCTCGGGTTCAACATCCGCCGCCACCACAGCCGGGTCCTGCTGATCAAACCCAGCGAAGACGACCGCTGCCGCCGGGCGGGCTGGTTGCGCGCGTTGGATCGGCACGCGCAGCCACCGCTGCCCCAACGATCCCCGCGGTGTTCTGCAACGCGGCGGCCACCACCGGCGTGCGGTTCTTCAGCAACGGAATCCATTTGTCGCCCTTGCGGCTGACCCCGCCACCGGCGATGAACAGGTCGGGCGAGATCGCGTTTTCGATGGCGACCAGCACCTTCGTCACTTCCGGGGCCCACCGCTTGTAGCTCCAGGCGTGCCTTTCCTTGACCGACGCGGCGCCCCGACGCTCGGCCTCCATTCCGCCGACCTCGATGTGACCGAATTCAGTGTTGGGCAACAACACCCCGTTATGGATCACCGCCGAACCGATGCCGGTGCCGAACGTCAGCAGCACAATGACGCCGTCGTTGTCCTTGCCGGCGCCGAACTCGACCTCGGCCAGTCCCGCCGCGTCGGCGTCATTGAGCAGAGTCACCGACTGTCCGCCGAGTTCGGCGCTGATCACCTCCTGCGCGTTCACTCCGATCCAAGACTTATCGAGGTGCGCGGCGGTACGAGCTACGCCGCCACTGACCACACCCGGATAGGTGACGCCGAGCGGCGCGTCCCACTGGAAGTGCTTCACCACCTCGCGGATCGTGTCGGCGAGAGCCTCCGGAGTAGCTGGCCGCGGGGTCGGGAGTCTGAAGCGGTCGCCGATCAGCTGCCCGGTGCCGAGATCGACGACGCCGCCCTTCACGCCGGTACCGCCCACGTCGATGCCGAAGCCCCAGCGATGCGGCTCAGCCTGGCTCGGCTTTTCGCTGACCGAAGCGGCGGAATCGGTCAGGGATACTCCAGTACGTGGCGGCGGCCCGAGGTCGGCTTGCTCCGCAGATTCCGGGCTGGTCGCTACCGTGGGTTTCATCGAGTCCGCCTGGTCACGAATCGGAAATCGAGGCAGAGATTTTGGGAGGCTGCCCGTTATTCCAACAAAAAGGGCGCAAAGGGTTCGTTCACAACGGCACTGCCCGCTTCGGGCACCCCGCTGAACGGATACGGCGCATGTCAGGGACATACCCCGATACTGATGGTGCACATAACATCAAGCATCTATTCTCTCCCCCGGACCGGTATTCCTGCTACCGGCAAAAGCCGCCGGATCCCATCGCAGTTCGGCAGCGTATGTCAACACTGCAATACTCGCGGAACTGCGGGTGATTCACAGTTACCGGACTCGGGTGCCACGAGCGCCAGCGCAGACATTCCCGCTTCCACTGCGATGAGCGCCAGATCCACGAATTTCCTTTCCAGAGGTGAATGCAGTCAGTTGGATACGGCGTTGACCGGGACGGCGTCGTCAGTGGTGAGGGTGTGTTCGCTCCGCCAGATGTCGGACTCTCCAGAGAAGCGCGGAATTGCGGGTCTGGGTTGCTGCTGTGCGCGTTCGAACCGATCCACATCGCGCATCGGTGTGACAGCCATCAGCAATGAGTCCCAGGTCTCGCGCAGGAAGTTCCCGGTGGTACGGCGACATTCCGGCGCGGTCGCGTATCGGCGGGCGATGGTCACGAAGTCCTCAGGTTCCACGCCCGCGACGTCACGCACGTGCGTCGTCGGTCCGCCGAACTGCCATGTTCCCAGCGCGTATTCGGGCATGTAGTGGTGCAGGCTCGACTCGAGGAACACGTCGAAGCCCATCCGCTTGGCACCCACCCGCACCGCTTTCATGAACATGCGTGGAGGGACGTCGACGTGACGCACCCGCCGGCCCAGCGCCTCACCCATCGCATTCGCGAGGTCTGCCCCGGACATCAGTGTCGGACCGGTCGGGCGATAGGACCGGCCGTCATGCCGATGGGGGTCGAGCAGCGCGCCCACCGCGACCCTCGCGATGTCCTCATTGGACGGCGGCGCGTTCAGCCCCGCCCCGGTCGGGAACGGCATTATTCCCATCTGCGCGGCCGTCGGTAGCAGGTTGAAGTAGTTATCGGCGAAGAACCCCGGGTCGACGGCCACGTGCGCGGTGTCGGGCAGCATTTCGAACAGCTTGTCCGTCAACCAGGCGTGGCGGGTCATCAGCGACGGATGCTCGGGACTGGCCAGCCATTGGCCCAGCACCACCACCGCCTCCACCCCCGCCCGCCGCGCGGCCACCGCGAACGCGACCGCACTGTAGAGCACGTGCGGGTGGTAGGGCGGATTGAAGTAGAGCCGATCAACACCCTCCAGTGCGGCCTGCACCTGCGGTATATCGAACATGTCTGCGACCACGATCTCCGCACCCAGGGCCCGCAGCCGCGCGCTGCGAGCGTCCTCGCGATGCACCAGAACCCTGGTCAGTACCCCGCGTTCCAGCAGTTGGGTGGCCACTGCGGAGCCGACCTTGCCCGTCGCCCCGGTTACCAGCACTCGCGTTTGCTTCATCACATGTCCTTCCGTGAGATCGACCAATGTGACCACCGGTCACTTCTGGATATGAGTGTGCGCCTCTATGTGACCGTTGTCAACATAAGGCTCGGCGTACGATCCTGGAGATATGACTGCTAGTGACACCCGGCCCGACCGGCGCTCGTCGTACCACCACGGTGCGCTGCGGTCCGCGCTGGTCGAGGCGAGCGTCGCACTCGCCCGCGAGGGCGGACCGGACCGGGTCGTCCTGCGGGAGGTCGCCAGGGCGGCGGGCGTGTCCCATTCGGCCGCCTATCGTCACTTCGCCGACCGCGAGGCGCTGCTGGCCGAGGTGTCCCGGTACGCCAGGGCACAGCTCGGGGCCGAGATGCGACGCCGCATCGACCAGACCGACGACGTGCTCCTGCGTCTGGGCGCGGTCGGCGCCGCCTACATCGACTTCGCATTGTCAGAACCCGGCCTGTTCCGTTGCGCGTTCGTCTCGCACCCCGTGGCTGCCGGCGAACCACCCGCAGAACCCTCGACCGACGACGCCGCGCCGGAGCCGTTCACGATTCTCGGCCGAGTCCTGGATGAGGCGGTGCACGCGGGTCTCATGAGGCCGCAGCGCCGCCCCGGCGCGGAGATCGCCGCCTGGTCCGCCGTGCACGGACTCGCCGTCCTACTCGTCGATGGACCGCTTCCCGATACCCCGCCGGCCGTCGCCTTCGCCGTCGACCAGGTCCTCACGCTCATCGCCAACGGCCTTCTCAACCAAACGGATACGTAACCGGCAGCAAAAAATCCCCCCGTCGGCCGCATGCCGACGGGGGGATTTTTTGTTCGATCAATGCGATAACGCACCGCCATCGGAGCGATAACGGCGGGTGTGTCGTTGGACACGTGGCCAGTTGGCCCCGATCAGCTGGCCCATGGCGGATTGATGACCGTTCCATCGAGCAGCTCACCTTGGAAGCCGACCGGAACGGTCACCAGGAGGGTGGCGGTTTCGGTTCCGTTGTTTTCCAGGTTGATGGTCGAGCCCGCCGGGGCGAGGGCGGCATCGCCCACTCGCAATTCCTCCGGCTGACCGTCGATGGTCAGGGTCACCACACCCGCGATGATGACGAATGCCTCCTCTCGTAAAACCTTGTGCGGCATGCCCTTCAAGCCCGCGGGCACCTGGGTCTGCCAGACGCACAGTTCGGCACTACCCATACCGGGGCGGATATAGGAGGTGAATCGAGTGCCGTGCATTTCGTGGGTTTCGGCCTCGGCGGCACGGGTCACAGGCATGTCTTACTCCTTCATTTGGTCAAGCAAGTTGACTATATAGTCAAGCAACTTGCCCATCTGTGTCAAGATGTCAGTCATGTCGGATCTGAAACCCGCTTCGACCCTGCGCCCCGGACAGGATCTCGCCCTGCTCCTGCTGGCCGCGGGGGCGGCCGCGACCGACGCCATCCATGCGGGAGTGGTCGCCGCCGGATTCGCCGACGTGCGGCCGACACACGGGTTCGCCTTCGTCCGACTGGCCCCGAGCGGTGCGACGGTCGGCGAGCTGGCCGAGCATCTGGGGGTGACCAAACAGGCCGCCAGTCAGTTGGTGGACGAACTCGTGCGCAAGGGCTACGCCGAACGCAACGCACATCCCGACGACGCCCGCGCGCGACTGATCACCCTCACCGAAAAGGGATGGGCCTGCACACGCGCGGCGGATGCCGCGGCGGCGAACTTCGCCGACCAGTGGGCGTCCGTTTTGGGCGATTCCGCAGTCGCCGAATTGCGTAACAATTTGACCCGCGTGGTGCCCCCCGGACGGGTCCGTCCGGCCTCATGGTGACCAAATTGAGACAAAGTGGCCCGCGTTACAGATAAAAAATTGTGACCTGCGCCACAGCGCGTTTAGGAGCAAACTCCCCGCATAGATAGGGTTTTCAGAAGCCCGACCAGGGCTTTCCAAGATCGGCAACCCCGCTCGTTCACCGCTCGTTCACCCTGCATTAACCCATCGTGACCAAGCTGAGATCAGGTCACGAACAGGCCAACAGTTCGGTTACAACCGTGGAGCAATCCACACACAGTCGGAAAACGACCGCAACGGCAGATGGGTTTTCCCCGCCGCGGTCGCCGGAGATTCAGCGGCACTGACCGCATTCTCCCCGCACGACAGCGGCACCCGCCGGGAACCGACCCCGGGTGGCTCTTACCGCGTCGGGCGCCAGGGCTTCGCCTGGCCTTCACAACAAAACCCGAAAACAGCATACGAACCGATTCAGGCGGGCCTTCCCACCGGGTGCCCCGTCGGAGATCCGCGCTGCCTTTACCGGGCCGGATCGCCTCTCTGGACACGACAAGGAACTGATTTCGAAATGCTCGACAAACGCCTCTCTGCTTTCCGCCGCCTGTCGCTCCGTGACAGTGTCACCCTCGCTGTCGCCGCAGCCGGCATCATCGCCGTCGGCACCTCCTCCGTAGTCGCGCTGGCCGACGACAGCGTTCCGTCGCGCATCGCCATGGTCGCCGAGCAGCAGCCCGCCGCCCCCGCGGTGACTCCCGCGGCCGAGCCGGTCGACGCCCAGGCCATTGCCGGCCTGCCCGCATTGCCCGAGCTGCCGCCGCTGCCCGAGCTGCCGCCGGTCCCCGGCCTGACCCCGCCGCCGCCCCCGGCCCCGGTCTACGAGGACAGCCTCGACGGCTGGATCCACCACGCCCTCGACATCATGGCCGCACAGGGCATCCCGGGCAGCTACAACGGCATCTACCGCAACATCATGCGCGAATCCGGTGGCAACCCCCAGGCCATCAACCTCTGGGACTCCAACGCCGCCGCTGGCATCCCCTCCAAGGGCCTGCTCCAGGTGATCGACCCCACCTTCAACGCCTACCACGTCGAGGGCACCGCCTGGGACATCTGGGATCCGGTGGCCAACATCACCGCCGCCTGCAACTACGCGGCGCACCGCTACGGCTCGATGGACAACGTCAACTCGGCGTACTGATCCAAGACTGCCTCGACAACGCCTCCCCGCCCGACGGCGGGGAGGCGTTGTCGTAGGGTCGACGCAGACCAACCACCATCGATGTGGACTGCGCCATGACCGATTACGCCCATTCCGACCACGCGTCGAAAAGCCGCGCCGAGAAGGCGCGCCGCCTCGCGGCCTATATCTGGGATCGTGGCATCACCGGGGCCGAACTGCTGGACCTGCCCGCGGCGATCCTGCGAAAACTGGCGCGCGCCGCCGAGACGAACCCGCCGAGCACCGGCGAAACCTGGACGAATGTGGCCGACCTGCTCGACGAGAAGGACACCTGGGCCGCTCGTTATCCGGATCATCCTGCGGCACAACGCAATCACACCGATGAGAAACTGCTGTGGGTGAAACCGCCGATCACACCGTGGTGATTCAGTAACCGAGTTCGGTACCGCTCTGCGCCTCGGCGACCACCTTATCGGCCAGCGACCGCAATGCCCGCGCCTCCGCGGGCGTCATGGGGTCGACGAAGATCCGGCGCACCAGTTCGACATGGTTCGGCGCCGCCTTTTCGAGCACCTTGCGTCCGGCCGGTGTGAGTTCGACCAGAATCCCCCTGGCATCGTCGGCGGCCGGGCGGCGGTTGACGAGTCCGCGAGAAGCCATGCGCGCCAGGTGTTTCGAGAGCCTGCTCTTCTCCCAGCAGACCTCGGCAGCCAACTCCTTGGCGCGCAGGCAGCCGCTGGGGGCGGCCGACAGCGGCACTAGGAGTTCATAGTCGGCGGTGGACAGGCCGTCCTGGGCCAGCCCGGCCGAAAGCGCCGCGTCCAGCCGCTGGCGCAGCCGGATAAAGGCCTGCCAGGTCTCCTGCTCGTCATCGTTCAGCCATCGGACCACGGGAATGATCCTAGCCAGCCTTTGGTTGACATGGATACCAACCCGATCAGGAGGTGCCCATGCCGGCTATTACCGTCCCCGACATCATGGTGCTGCCGCGACTGCCTCGCCCGATCGATGCCACGCGCGAGCGCAAGGTCGGCACTATCACCACCGCCCATAAGCAGCGCGAAGGTGCGGGCTTCGAAGTGCGCCGCCCATTCCCGAGCATGGATCTACGCTCGGCCGATCCATTCATCCTGCTCGACCAGATGGGCCCGGTCGCATACGAGCCGTACGAGGCCAAGGGCGCACCGTGGCATCCGCACCGCGGATTCGAGACCGTCACCTATGTCATGGACGGCACCATGGTGCACCACGACTCGAACGGCGGCGGTGGCGTCATCAGCGAGGGCGACACCCAGTGGATGACGGCCGGATCCGGCATCCTGCACGACGAACTGCCCGCCGAGGATCTGGTCGTCGCGGGTGGCTGGTTCCACGGCATCCAGCTGTGGGTCAATCTGCCGCGCGCACAGAAGATGGCTACACCGCGCTACCAGGATCTGCGCGGCTCCGAACTGACGATGGTCAGCTCGCACGATGGTGGCGCACTGGTGCGCATCATCGCGGGCGAGATCGGCGGTTTCGAAGGCCCCGGCTCGACCTACACCCCCATCGCCTACGCGCACGCCTCCATCACACCGGGCGGACAATTGGAAACCCCATGGCCGCAACGGTTTACCGCGATGGCATATGTGTTGTCCGGCAGCGGAACGGTGGGCGCCGAACGCCGACCGGTCAGCGAAGGACAACTCGCCGTCTTCGGCCCGGGCGACTCGCTCACCCTTACCGCGGATGCGGTGCAGCACAACCGAACCGGCGACCTGGAGGTGCTACTGCTCGGCGGCCAGCCGATCAAAGAGCCTGTCGTGCAATACGGTCCGTTCGTCATGAACACCCGCGCCGAAATCATCCAGGCAATGGCGGACTACCAGGCCGGGCGAATGGGAAATATTCCGGCCGAACACTCGGCGGGCAAGCGTCTGGGCGAGTGACGGCGGTAGCGGTGATCTTCCCCTAATCCCCCTATTGTCAAGCTGCGCGGTTGACAACGGAGCGGCCCGTCACAACAGTGGATGCGGCGTCTCCCCCTGGACGCACATCCACCGCAGCAAACAAACAGAGGAATATATGAACGTTCGCCGGCTCACCGTCAGCGTTGCCGCCGCGGGATTGACCTTTTTAGCGGCGCCCGCAGCCCTGGCCGACGTCCCCTCCGGTTCCGCAGGAACGGGTTCATCCGCAATCGATACCGGTTCGGCCGCGACCGGCTCGGCAGGCATGTCTCAGACCGGCTCGGCCGGTGGCGCATTCGCCAACTGCGATGAGGCCCGCGCGGCCGGTCGGGCGCCGCTGTTCCGCGGGGAACCGGGCTACGGCCCGCATTTGGATCCGGACGGCGACGGTTTCGCCTGCCCGACGGTCTGATAGCCCAGAAACGCAGAACACCCGGTGTGGCTGGCCACACCG
>NZ_JBEXLC010000204.1:0-12856 GCF_040609795.1 Nocardia sp. NPDC004604 | reverse complement strand
AAAAACCAATAATAATTAGGATGATACTCATAACGGCTGAATCGACATGTAAAAATTTAAATGCACTAATCGGCCCAATCATGCCAATAAATCCACCGCTGCTTGCCGAGGGCACCGTCCTGATCACCGGCGGCACCGGCGGATTGGGTGCCGTGGTCGCACGACACCTGATCACCGCGCACGGGGTGCGTCGGGTGCTGTTGGCAAGCAGGCGCGGACCGGACACACCCGGCGCGGCCGAGCTAGGTGAAGAACTCGGCACGTTCGGCGCGCACGTCGATATCGTCGCCTGCGATGTGGCCGATCGCACCGCGCTGGACAGGATGCTGGCGCAGATCCCGCCGCAGCATCCACTGACGGGTGTCATCCACACCGCCGGTGTGCTCGCCGACGGCTTGTTCGCGACCATGGCATCCGAGCAGATCGCGAACGTGCTGCGCCCGAAGGTCGATGCGGCGTGGCATCTGCACGAGGCGACCAAGGACCTCGATCTGTCGCTGTTCGTGCTCTATTCGTCCATCGCGGGCATCATCGGCAATCCGGGGCAGGCGAATTACGCCGCCGCCAATGTCTTCCTCGACGCATTGGCGCAATACCGTCAGGTCAGCGGCCTGCCAGCCACCTCGGTGGCCTGGGGGCCCTGGCGGCAGAACACGGGGATGACCAGCGCCTTCGGCGCCGCCGACTTCGCTCGGCTGCGGCGCGAGGGCTTCGCACCCCTGGACGACGAGGATGGGATGGCGCTGTTCGACGCGGCACTGGCGGGTGGTAGATCCGCGTTCGTGGCCGCTCAGGTCGATCGGACCGCGCTGGGCGAGACCGGTCCCGGTGAGCTGCGCGCGGTGATGCGCGGTTTGGCGCGGCCCGGTCGGCGGCGGGCAGCCGCCGGTGCCGCGCGGGATTCGTCGGACCTGGCGTCGCAACTGCTCGGCCGCTCGACGGCCGAGCAGGAAACCATCGTCCTCGACGTGATCCGCACGCAGGCCGCGGCCGTCCTCGGTCACGATGACATGGAGACGATCGCACCGAATAAACCATTCACCGATATCGGATTCGATTCGCTCGGCGTCATGGAGTTCCGCAACCGGCTGAAAACCACTGCCGGCGTGCAGTTGTCCCCGACCGCGATGTACGACCACCCGACGCCGGTGGCGCTGGCCGACTTCCTCCGGCAGGAGATCGCACCGGTCGAGGACCTGGCCGAGCGGATCGCGGCCGACATCGACATCCTGGCGCGCAGTTGCGCCGCCGCCGATCTGTCGACCGCCGACCGTTCGGTTATCGCCAGCAAGCTGATGGCGATGTGGCGACGGCTGAAGGGCAAGGACACCGACGAGATCGAGCAGCACGCGGATGCCGAGAGCCTCGAAACCGTCGACGACAGTGAACTTTTCGCATTTATCGACCACCTCAGCTGAACTGGCACGAGCAGGAGTCTCCACCGATGGCCGACAACGACGAACTTCGCAGATATCTCAGGAAGACCGCGAAGGAACTGTACGAAACCAAACAACAGCTGAGCCAGCTCATCGACCGGTCGAATGAGCCCATCGCCGTGGTCGGAATGGCCTGCCGCTACCCGGGCGGCGTGCGCTCACCCGAGGAACTGTGGCGCATAGCGGCGGATGGCGTTGACGCTGTCGGGGATTACCCGTCCGACCGTGGCTGGGACCTGGACCGGCTGTTCGATCCCGACCCGGATGTGCCGGGGACGATCTACACCCGCCAGGGCGGATTCCTCGATTCCCCGGCAGATTTCGATGCCGCCTTCTTCGGCATCAGCCCGCGTGAGGCCGCAGCGATGGATCCGCAGCAGCGGCTGATGCTGGAGGCGTCCTGGGAGGCGCTGGAGGACGCGGGTATCGACCCGGCATCGCTACGCGGCAGCGACACCGCCGTGTTCGCCGGTGTCAATCACCAGAACTATGGTCCACGAATCGGCTCGCCCGCGCTCACCGCCGAGTCCGAAGGCCATGCGTATCTCGGCGTGGCGACCAGTGCGCTGGCCGGGCGGATCTCCTACACCCTCGGCCTCGAGGGGCCGGCCATTTCGGTCGATACTGCGTGCTCGTCGTCGCTGGTGGCGCTGCATCTGGCGTGTCAGGCCCTGCGCCGCGACGATGTCACCCTGGCGCTGGCGGGCGGCGTGACCGTGATGTCGGATCCGGCGCTGCTCATCGCCTTCGCGCGGCAGCGCGCACTGTCACCGGATGCCCGCTGCAAGGCGTTCGCGGCGGCCGCCGACGGCACCGGCTTCGCCGAGGGCCTCGGCTTGCTGGTACTCGAGCGGCTTTCGGATGCACAGCGATTGAGGCACAACGTACTCGCCGTGGTGCGCGGCACCGCGGTCAACCAGGACGGGGCGAGCAACGGGCTGACGGCCCCCAACGGTTCGTCCCAGGAACGGGTCATCACCCAAGCGCTGGCCGATGCGGGCCTGGAACCGTCGGATATCGACGCGGTAGAAGCACACGGCACGGGCACGATGCTCGGCGATCCGATCGAGGCGCGGGCGCTGATCAGTGTCTACGGCACGCGGCGTACCTCGGATCCGTTGCGCCTCGGATCGCTCAAGTCCAATATCGGCCACACCTCGGCGGCGGCGGGCGTCGGCGGCGTGATCAAGATGATCGAGGCGATGCGCCACGGCATGCTGCCGAAGACACTGCACGTGGACGCGCCGACCCCGCATGTGGATTGGTCGGCGGGCACCGTGCGGCTGCTCCAGGAGAGCGAGCCGTGGCCCGCAGGCGAACGGATCCGGCGCGCGGGCGTGTCGTCGTTCGGGGCCAGTGGGACCAACGCCCACGTCATCCTCGAAGAAGCGCCCACCGCACCGGTTGCCGAGCAGAGCCCGACCGCCGGCGACGCTCCCGAGCGGGGCGACGCCGAGCAGCCGTGCACGTCCGAATTCGTGCCCCTGCTGGTATCGGCGAGTTCCGAGGCGGCGCTGCGCGCACAGGCGCATCGCCTGCGGCAGTGGATGATCGGTGACAGCGAGGCGGACCCGTGGGATATCGCTCATGCGCTCACCACCTCGCGGGCCCGGCTGGATTGGCGGGGCACCGTCATCGGACGCGATCGCACCGAACTGCTGACGGGTCTGGCGGCCCTTGCCAGCGGCGTGTCCGGACCCGATGTGGTTCGCGGTGTGGTCGGCTCGGGTCGCACCGCGTTCCTGTTCACCGGCCAGGGCGCGCAGCGACCCGGTATGGGTGCGCGACTGTATGCGGCGTTCCCGGTGTTCGCGGCGGCACTGGACGAGGTGTGCGCCGTATTCGATCCGTTGCTCGGATGTTCGTTGCGCGATGTGATGTTCGCCGAAGACAGCCCCACCGGCGACACGACCGGTCCCGCCGCAACGCCGCTGGATCGTACAGAGTTCACCCAACCCGCGCTGTTCGCGTTCGAGGTGGCGCTGTACCGGCTCGTCGCGTCGTTCGGGGTGACCGCCGATGTGCTGCTCGGCCACTCCATCGGTGAATTGGTCGCGGCGTATATCGCCGGAGTCTGGTCGCTCCCGGACGCGTGCGCGCTGGTGGCGGCGCGCGGGCGGCTGATGGGTGCGCTGCCGCCGGGCGGGGCGATGCTGGCGGCGGCCGTATCCGAAGACGAGGCCGTCGCGCTGCTGGCCGGATACCGGGACCGGCTATCGCTGGCCGCCGTGAACGGTCCGTCCTCGGTGGTGCTGTCCGGCGACGTGGACGCGGTCGACGATATCGAGCGGATGCTCGGCGATCAGGGGCGCATGACCAACCGGTTGCGGGTCGGTCACGCGTTCCATTCGGCGCGGATGGAACCGATGCTGGCCGAATTCCGCGCGGTGGCACAGCAATTGACCTATCGGATGCCGACCATGTCGGTCGTCTCGAATGTGTCCGGCGCCGTCGTCGATCGCGAACTGACCGACCCGTCGTATTGGGCGGATCAGGTGCGGGCGGCCGTTCGCTTCGCCCCGGGTGTGGAGACGTTGGCCGCGATCGGCGTCCGCCGGTTCCTGGAGGTCGGCCCCGACGCCGTCCTCGCGGCGATGACCCGGCAATGTCTGGCCGAGGAACCCGATCTCGAGGCGCGGTCGGTGGTGGCCGCAGCCGGTCGGCGCGATGCCGACGAGGCGGCGCAGTTCACCGCGTTCCTGGCCGCCGCGCACGCCGCCGGGCTCCCGGTGGATTGGCGGCCACTCTACGCGGGCCGATCGACGCGCCGAATCTCGTTGCCCACCTATGCCTTCCAACGGCAACGGTATTGGGTGCCGCCCACGGACGGTCTCGGCGATGTGGGTCGTGCCGGTCTATTGTCGATCGACCATCCCATGCTGGGCGCGGCGGTGGCCATTGCGGGCAAGGACGAATGGCTGTTCACCGGAAGACTTTCGACGGCGTCGCAGACCTGGATCGCCGATCATCTGGTGTTCGGCGCGGTGCTGCTGCCCGGCACCGGCTTCGTGGAACTGGCGTTGGCGGCCGGTGCTCGCCTCGGTGTCGAGATCGTCGAGGAGTTGGTCCTCGAAGCACCGCTGCGGATGGACGAGCACACCGAAATCGATATCCAGATCAGTGTGGAAGCCGCCGCTGATGACGGACGCAGGCGCTTCGTCGTGGTGTCGAAGCTTGTCGAGGGCGCCTTCGTGATCGACGGCTCGCCGGGGTCGCGGACCGGCACGAGCGCGATCACACATGCGCGCGGCGTCTTCGCGCCCGCGCAGTCGAACGACGCGCCGATGACCGGCCGCGACCTCGGCCCGGCGGCGCAGGACGATGTCGTCTCCGGCGAGCCGATGTACGACCGGTTGGCCGCGCGCGGACTCGGATACGGCCCCGCATTCCAGAATGTCGCCCGCCTGTGGCGTACCGGTGACGATCTCGTGGCCGAGGTGCGCCTGTCCACCGAACTCGATGCCGACGCCGCCCGCTTCGCCATCCATCCCGCGCTGCTGGATTCGGCACTGCACGCCGCCGTCGAGGAACTCGGCGCCGAGCTGCCGCAGGACCAGGCGCCGCTGCCGTTCTTCTTCACCGGCGTGCAGGTGTATCGCCGCGGTGTGACGGCCGCGCTGGCGCGCATCCAGCGCAGCGGAGCCGACAGTGTGCGGCTCGAACTCGTCGATGAATCCGACGCTGTCGTGCTGACCATCGAGGCGCTACAGGCGCGACCGGTGCACAGCCGGGCCCTGCGCGATGGCCGGACTTCGGCACGTCACGCGCTCTACGACGTGCAGTGGAGCGTCGTCGAATCCCGTACGCAGGCAGGCCCGGAGAGTCGGCGAATGGCCGTCGTCGGTGCCGCGGCGGCGTCCGGATTCGACGAGAACTACCACGATATGGCCGCCCTGGCCGAGGCAACCGGCGACGACGTCCCTGACCTCGTGGTGTGGTGCGCCGATGACCTCGAGCCGTCGATTGATTCCGGACCCGGTTCGGCGGAACTCGTACGCCGACGCGTGCACAGCGTGCTGGAGTCGGTCAGATCGTGGTTGCGTCTGCCGACGGCCGAGGACGCACGGCTGATCGTGGTGACGCGCAACGGGGCTGGTCTGGTCGGTGAGGATCCTGATCTGGCCGCGGCCGCCTCCTGGGGTGTGGTGCGCAGTGCCCAATCCGAGCATGTCGGTCGAATTGTCCTGGTGGACATCGACAATGCGGCCGCGGTCACCCCCGATCTCATCGTGGCGGCCCTGCGGACCGAGGAGGCGCAGCTGGCGGCCCGCGCTGATGCGCTGTTCGCGCCGCGGCTGACCCGGCACGAGGTGTCCGCGACCGACACCGGCCCGGCGTTCGGCTCGGGTGCAGTGCTGATCACCGGTGGTACGAGCGGGCTCGGCGCCCTGGTCGCACGACATCTGGCCGCTGTGCGGGGCGTGCGTGAACTGGTACTGGTTTCCCGGCGTGGCACGCAGGCCGACGGTGTCGCCGAACTCGTGACCGAATTGGGCGAACTCGGCGCTCGGGCGCGGGTACTGGCCTGTGATGTCAGCGACCGTGCCGCCGTGGCGACGCTGCTCGACGAGATCGCCGACGGTCCCGCGCTGACAGCTGTTGTGCACGCGGCCGGACTGCTGGCCGACGGGACCGTCGAAACCCTCACCGCCGAGCAGATCGACCGGGTACTCGCACCGAAGGTCGATGCGGCGCTGCACCTGCACGAACTCACCCTGGACCGCGACCTGTCGGCGTTCGTCATGTTCTCCTCGATCGCGGCGGTGCTCGGATCGGCGGGACAGGCCAACTACGCGGCGGCGAATTCGGTCCTGGACGCCTTGGCTCGACGGCGTGTCAACGCGGGTCTGCCCGCGGTGTCGGTGGCATGGGGACCGTGGAGTCAAGACAGCGGGATGGTGGCCGAACTGGGTGCGGCCGCCGTGGAACGTCTGTCGCGCATGGGCTTTCGCCCACTCGCACCGGCCGATGGCCTCGCGCTGCTCGAGCTGGCGACCGATGCCGGCGCTCCCTTCCTCGCCGCGGTCGACTTCGACCTCGCCGCACTATCGGTCCAGGCGCGCGCCGGCATGCTGGCCTCGCCCCTGCAATCATTGGTGCCGTCCCCACGACGCGTGAGCAAGGGGGGCGGGTACCTGATGCGGCGGCTGGCCGCGGCCGGGCCGGACGAGCACGACGCGATCGTTCTCGATTTCGTCCGAGAGCAGGTCGCCGCGGTGCTCGGGCACCCGTCGGGATCGGTGATCGACGCCGAAAAGCCTTTCAGTGAACTGGGATTCGATTCGCTCGGCGCGGTGGACTTCCGCAACCGGCTGGCCAAGACCACGGGTCTGCGCCTGCCGTCGACGCTGGCCTTCGACTATCCGACGGCGAAGGCCACTACCCGGTACGTGCGCGCGCAACTCGACGGTGCGGGCGCGGCGGCGAATGCCCAGCCGGCGCGCCGCCGGACGCGCGCCGATGAGCCGATCGCGATCGTCGGCATGGCCTGCCGTTATCCCGGCGGTGTCGAATCGCCTGGCGGGCTGTGGGATCTCGTGGCGTCCGGCACCGACGCCATCGGTCGATTTCCCGACGACCGGGGCTGGCCCCTGGAACGCCTGATCCATCCCGACCCCGACAACCCCGGCACGTCATACGCCCGCGAGGGCGGGTTCCTGGCCGACGCGGCCGGTTTCGACGCGGCCTTCTTCGGGATCGGCCCACGCGAAGCGGTCGCGATGGATCCGCAGCAGCGGCTGCTGCTCGAGGTGTCGTGGGAGGCGTTGGAGCAGGCCGGAATCGATCCGACCTCGTTGCGGGGCAGCGACACCGGCGTCTACACCGGCGTGATGTACCAGGACTACGAGGTGCTCACCCGCAAGGGCGGGCCGGAGGCGGAGGGCTATATCGGGACCGGCGCCGCGGCGAGTGTGGTCTCCGGACGCGTCGCGTACACGCTGGGTCTGGAAGGACCTGCGATGACAGTGGATACGGCGTGCTCGTCGTCGCTGGTGGCATTGCACGTCGCGTGCCGGGCGCTGCGCCAGGGGGAGAGTTCGCTCGCGCTGGTTGGCGGCGCGACGGTGATGTCGACGCCGATGGTGTTCGTGGAGTTCTCCCGGCAGCGTGGTCTCGCGCCGGACGGTCGGTGCAAATCCTTCTCGGCCGCGGCCGACGGGGTGGCCTGGGCCGAGGGCGCCGCCGTGCTGGTGGTGGAACGGCTGTCGGACGCACAGCGATTGGGCCACAACGTCCTGGCGGTGGTGCGCGGCACCGCGGTCAACCAGGACGGCGCGAGCAACGGCCTGACCGCGCCCAATGGTCCCTCGCAGGAGCGGGTGATCGCGGCGGCGCTGGCCGATGCGGGCCTGCGCCCGGACGAGGTGGACGTGGTGGAGGCGCACGGTACCGGGACGGCGCTCGGTGATCCGATCGAAGCGCAGGCCCTGCTGGCCACCTACGGGCAGGAGCGCGCGGATCGGCCGCTGCGCCTCGGCGCGCTCAAGTCCAATATCGGTCACACTCAGGCGGCTTCCGGCGTGGGCGGAGTGATCAAGATGGTGCAGGCTTTGCGGCACGAGATGTTGCCGAAGACCCTGCACGTGGACGAGCTGTCGCCCCATGTGGATTGGTCGGCGGGCGCGGTGCGGGTGCTGACCGAGGCGGAGCCGTGGCCCGCGGGCGAGCGGACGCGCCGGGCCGGGGTGTCGTCCTTCGGGATCAGCGGCACGAACGCCCATGTGATTCTCGAGGAAGCACCGGCGGCACGCCCGGTCACGACACACTCGGCAGATGGTGAATCGCCCTCCGTCGCATCGGGTTTCGTGGCCGATTCGACGATTGGGGTGGTGCCGCTGGTGCTATCGGCGAAGACGGTGGAGGGGTTGCGCGGGCAGGCCGCGCGACTGCTGGGCTGGCTGGCCGACCATCCCGAGGTGGATTCGTGGGCGGTGGCGCGCTCATTGTGCGAGTCACGGGCGTTGCTGGATCGGCGCGGGATCGTCGTCGGAGGTGACCGGGCCGAACTCCTGGCCGGGCTGAACGCCCTTGCCGCGGGCTCGGTGTTGCCCGGTGTGGCCGAGGGCGCCGTCGGTTCGGGGAAGACGGCGTTCCTGTTCACCGGTGGCGGCGCGCAGCGAGTGGGCATGGGCGCCGGGCTGTACGCGGCGTTCCCGGTGTTCGCGACGGCACTGGACGAGGTGTGCGCCGAGTTCGATCGGCACCTCGGCGGGTCGTTGCGGGAGGTCATGTTCACCGATTCGGCGGGTGTGCTGGACGAGATGGGCTGGATGCAGCCCGCGCTGTTCGCCTTCGAAGTGGCGATGTTCCGGTTGCTCGAATCGTTCGGCGTGGGACCCGATGTGGTCGCGGGTCATTCACTCGGCGAGCTGACCGCGGCCTACGCCGCGGGCGTGTGGTCGCTCTCGGACGCGTGCGAGTTGGTAGCGGCACGCGGCCGGCTGATGGGGTCGGCTCCGGCCAGCGGCGCGATGCTGGCGGCGGCGGTCTCGGAGACCGAGGCCGCCGAGCTGCTGGCCGGCTTCGGTGACCGAGTATCGCTCGGCGCGGTGAACGGGCCGCAGTCGGTGCTGTTCTCCGGATACGCCGATGCTGTCGGCGAGATTCAGCGGCGACTCGCCGACGCGGGCCGTAAGAATACGTTGCTGCGGATTTCGCATGCCTCGCATTCGGTGCTGATGGAACCCATTCTCGACGAATTCCGCTCGGTGGCAGAGCGATTGACCTATCACGAACCGCTGCTGCCGATCGTGTCGAATGTGTCGGGGACGCAGGTGGGGGCGGAGGTTCGCGATCCGGCGTATTGGGTGGCGCAGGTGCGTGGCTGCGTGCGGTTCGCGCCCGGCATCGACAGTCTCATCGAGTCGGGCGTGCGTAGATTCGTCGAGGTCGGTCCCGACGCGGCGCTCACCGCGATGGCCCGGGAGTGTTTGGCGGAACACCCGGAGGTCGGCGCGGCGTCGATCGTGGTTGCCTCGTCCCGACGATCGACCGACGAGACGTTCCAGTTCGTCACGGCCCTCGCCCAGGTGCATGTGGTTGGTACGCCGGTGGACTGGCCACTGCTGTTCGGCGCGCGTGGTACCGGACCGATGGAGCTGCCCACCTACGCCTTTCAGCACAAGCGGTTCTGGTTGCAGCCGCAATCCGACGAGGTGGTCGGCTCGTTCGGACATCCGCTGGTCACGAATATGGTGCCGCTCGCGGGCCGGGACCAGTGGCTGTTCACCGGACGACTCTCGGTGCGAACCCAGCCCTGGATCGCCGACCACGCGGTGTTCGGTTCGGTGCTGCTGCCCGGCACGGCCTTCGCGGAATTGGCGTTGACGGCGGGTGCGCAACTGGACGTCGCTGTCATCGACGAGTTGCTGCTGGAAGCCCCGCTCGTCTTCGCCGATGGTGCGGAGGTCGATCTTCAGGTGAGTGTCGAGGAAGCCGACGACGCGGGACGGCGCAGGTTCGCGATCTATTCGCGAGTCGACGCCGCTGATCGGGACGCGGCGGATCGGGATCCATGGGTCCTGCACGCTGGTGGTGTGCTGACCGCCGCCGACGGGGACGAAGTTCCCACCTGGAGCGAAGCGAACTGGCCGCCCTCCGGGGCCCAGCCGTCGGAAAGCGCTCTCTATGATCGATTGGCGGACAAAGGATTCGACTACGGTCCGGTTTTCCAGGGTGTCACGGCGATGTGGACGCGTGGCGAGCAGACATTCGCCGAAGTCTCCCTCGACGACTCGGTGAGCGGTTCGGCAGCCGCATTCGGCATCCATCCGGCACTGCTCGACGCCTGCCTGCACGCGGCCATCGACGGCCTGAACAGCGGTCTGCCACCGGAGCAGCTGCCATTGCCCTTCTCTTTCACCGGCGTTCGGTTGTGGCGCTCCGGCGTCGCCGCGATGCGCGCACGGGTGAGCCGGGACGCCGACGGGCAGGTGAGCATCGCCGCGGTCGACGAGACCGGGGCGGTCGTGCTGACGATCGACGCGGTTGCTGCGCGTCCCATCGATGCCGCGGCGCTGCACGCGGTGGCCGCGGTTCGGCGCTCATCGCTGCTGAGCTTGCGGTGGATCCCGTCGGAGCTGCCCGCACCGTCGGCGGGCGGAGTGCTCGCGACTCTGGGCGCGGTTCGGGTGCCCGGCATCGATCTGCACTACCGCGATGTCGCGGAAATGATTGCGGCAGAGTCCGTTCCGGACGTGGTCGTCTGGTCGATCGCCGATCCGACCGCCGTCGGGCGCGGTCGGATCGACGGCGATACGGCCGCCGCGGTGCGGAGCTCGATCCACTCGGCCTTGGCCACCGTGCGATCCTGGCTCGCCGACGAGCGGCTGGCCGACACCCGCCTGGTGGTGGCGACTCGCGGCGCGGCCGGTATGCCGGGGGAGTCCGTCGACCTGGCGGCCGCCGCGGTGGCGGGGCTCATCCGCACCGCACAATCGGAATATCCGGGCCGCATCGTGCTGCTCGACCACGACGGCGATCTCGGTGACGCCGTCGTGCGCGGCGCGATCGAGTCGGCCCCAGCGCAGGTGGCGATCCGCAACGGCGCGATGTTCGTGCCGCGTCTCGGCGCCATGGACAGTCGCGTCGCAAGAGCCGAAACATTGGGCGGGACAGGCGCATTCGGCGACGGCACGGTCCTGATCACCGGCGGCACCAGTGGACTCGGCGCGGTAATGGCCCGACACCTGGTTCGCACCCACGGCGTCGAACACCTACTGCTGGTTTCGCGGCGTGGCGATGCGGCACCCGGTGTAGCGGAGCTGGTCGACGAACTGACCCGGCTGGGCGCCAAAACCCGGGTCGCCGCATGTGATGTCGCTGATCGGGCCGCTGTGGCGGCGGTACTCGATGCGATCGGGACCGAGCACCCGCTGACCGCGGTGATCCATTCCGCGGGCATGATCGACGACGCCACGATCGAAACATTGAGCGCGCAACAGCTCGACCGCGTGCTGGCACCAAAGGTGGACGGTGCCCTGAACCTCCACGAGCTCACCCGCGAGCACGAGCTGGCGGCGTTCGTACTGTTCTCCTCGGCCGCCGCGCTGCTGGGCTCGGCCGGGCAGGGCAACTACACGGCGGCGAACGCGTTCCTCGACGGTCTCGCCTGTGCCCGCAGGTCCGAGGGGTTGCCCGCCTTGTCGATCGCCTGGGGTCTCTGGAACGAAGACACCGGCATGGCGGGCGCCATGGACCGTGCCACCGTGGCACGGTTGGCGCGAATGGGCATCAAGGTACTCGGCGACGACGACGGGACCGCACTGCTCGACGCCGCGGTCGCCACCGACGAAACACTGGTCGCCGGTGTCGAGTTCGATAAACCGGCGCTCGCGGCGCAGGCCAGAGCGGGGCTACTGCCCGAGGTGCTCAGCGGGTTGGTCCCCGCACGTGCTCGGCGCACGACGAGCGCAGCGGCCGGGGGCGGTCTACTGGCGCAGCAACTCGCCGCCACCCCGGAGGACGAGCGCGATGCGCTGGTACTCGGCTTTGTGCGCGAGCACACCGCAGCGGTTCTCGGTCACGCGTCGGCCGATGCCATCGATCCCGAAACTCCGTTCAGCGAACTGGGTTTCGACTCCCTCGGGGGTGTCGAGTTGCGCAATCGGCTCACCGAGGTGACCGGTATGAAACTGCCCACGACGCTGGTGTTCGATTACCCGACCGCCACCGCCGTCGCGAAACTGGTGCTCTCGCGTTGGGCGGACTCCTCGATCCCGTCGGCGATCGACGATCAGATCGCCGCCCTGCGCACGCTGTTGGCGACGATACCGTCCGCGGCGGACAAGGCTCGGCTGGCCGAGCGGGTCCGCTCCACGCTGGCCGAGGCATTGGCGGAACGGGAGGCCCCGGTACCGAGCGACCGTATCGCCGTCGAAGCGGCCAGCGCCGACGAACTCTTCGCCCTCATCGACCAGCAGATATCGACATAGTTAGGGGATGTGATGACAGGCAACGATCTGGCGACGATCGAAATGTCCGGTGCGACGAGATCACTGCATCTGGAATGGGAGGATCCCGGCCTGGCCGTGCTCGGGCTGCTGCAACTGTCCCGCGAGGAACTGCTGGAGCGGCTGCGCTCCGGCGACCTGCCGCAACCGCCGCTGACCAAGTTACTGAACATCGTGGTGGTGGAAGCCGAGCCCGGTCGGATGACCCTGTCTCTCACACCGGACGAGCGGCACGTGAACTACCTCGGTGTCGTCGGCGGCGGTGTGGTCGGCGCGGTCCTCGACGTCGCGATGTGGGGTGCGGTTCATCTGTCGATCGAGGAACCGGCCATGGTCACGACCACCAGTATGAATACGAATTTCCTGCGCCGGGGGCGGCTTCCTCGTCCCCGTCGTGCGCGCCCGGCAGCAGCGGGGCGGCAATGGCCGGAGCGACCTGCGCGGTGGCGCCGATGAGTGCGCCGGCGG
>NZ_JBEXLC010000203.1:0-12883 GCF_040609795.1 Nocardia sp. NPDC004604 | reverse complement strand
GCCGCGCCCGGAGCTGGTGCCGCTGTCGCTGGCCCAGCAGCGGATGTGGTTCCTCAACCGCTTCGACAACCAGACCGCGGTCAACAACATTCCGGTCGCCATCCGGCTCACCGGCGATGTCGATATCGCCGCGTTGAACGCCGCCATCGGCGATGTGCTGGCCCGCCACGAGGCGCTGCGCACCATCTACCCGGAGCTGGAAGGCACCGGCTACCAGCACATTCTGCACACCGACGAGGTGCGCTTCGAGCTGGCGGCCGAGACGATCGCCCCCGCCGCGGTGCCCGCGCGCATCGTCGAGCTGGCCAGTGTGCACTTCGATGTGACCAGTGCGGTGCCGTTCCGGGCCAACCTGCTAAGCATCGATGACAACAACCACGTCGCGGTGCTCGTCATGCACCACATCAGCGGTGACGGCTTCTCGCTGCGCCCGCTGCTGCGTGATGTGGTGCTGGCCTACACCCAGCGCAGCCGTGGCGAGGTGCCCGCGTGGGCGCCACTGGATGTCCAGTACGCCGACTACGCGCTGTGGCAGCGCGCGGTGCTCGGCAGCGAGGACGATCCGCAGTCCGTCGCGGCACTGCAGCTCGCGTACTGGACCGAGCAGCTGGCCGACCTGCCCGATCAGATCGAGCTGCCCGCGGACCGCGCGCGGCCCGAGGTCGCCTCCAATGCCGGTGGCACCCACGGTTTCTCGGTCGACGCCGAATTGCACGCCGCACTGGCCGAACTCGCCCGCGCCCGCGGGGTCACGCTGTTCATGGTGGTCCATGCCGCGCTGGCGACCTGGGCGGCCCGGCTGTCCAACAGCACCGATATCGCCATCGGCACCCCGATCGCCGGACGCGGTGAACGCGCGCTCGACGACCTGGTCGGCATGTTCGTCAATACGCTGGTGCTGCGCAACGAGGTCGATCCCGGCGCCAAGTTCAGCGATTTGCTCGCCCAGGTGCGGCGCACCGATCTGGCGGCTTTCGCCAATGCCGACGTGCCGTTCGAGCGGCTGGTGGATGTCCTCTGGGGACGGCAAGGCGGCGGAGCCGCCGGGGTGGGTAGACACAGCCCGGCCCGGTCGCAGGCGCACCACCCGCTGTTCCAGGTGGCGCTGACCTTCGAGGCCGCATCGGCCGCCGATATGGGCACCGTCGCGCTGCCGGGTGTCGAGCTGTCCGTGGTCGAATTCGATCCGGGCACTGCCAAATTCGATGTGCAGCTGACCGTTGGCGAGGCCGCCGACGGTGCGCTCGGCATGTCGTGGAACTACGCCACCGAACTGTTCGATCCGGAGACGGTGACCTCCTTCGCCGATCGTCTGGTGCGCATTCTGCGCAGCGTGGTCGAGGATCCCGAAATCGTCATCGGCGATATCGATCTGCTCGGTGAGGCCGAGCGGCTCAATGTTTCGCAGCGCTGGGTGTCGTCCGGATTGGACAGCCTGGCGCGAGCGACGGGCCCGGAGGCAGCACGGGGGGCCGTCGAGACAGCGCTGGGCAAAGTAAACGCGCGCACCCAGGGCCCCGCGAGTGCCAAGATCGGCACGAGCGCCGAGCGATTCAGTGCTGCCGGTACCACGCTGGTGGATCTGTTCGAGCAGGCGGTGGCCGCGCATCCGGACAATACCGCGGCCAAGTTCGGCATCGAATCGCTGACCTACGCCGAGCTGGACCGGCGCGCGAATGTGCTGGCGCGCAGGCTGATCGCCGACGGCGCCGGTCCGGAGTCGCTGGTCGCGGTGATCCTGCCGCGCTCACTCGACCTGGTGGTCGCGCTGCTCGCGGTGGTGAAGACCGGTGCGGGCTATGTGCCGGTGGATCCGACCTACCCGGCCGACCGCATCGCCTATGTGCTCGCGGATTCGCGTCCGACCAGCGTGATCCTCGATTCCACGGTCCAGGTGAGCGTGCCCGCCGAACTGCCGACCGTGGTCCTCGATGGATTCGCGGTGGAGACCGGCAATATCGAGGACGCCGACGACGCCCCGATCACCGACGCCGACCGCCTCGCGGCGCTCACCCCAGACAATGTGGCGTACGTGATCTACACCTCCGGTTCGACCGGACGCCCGAAGGGTGTCGCGGTCGCGCACCGGAATGTGGTGCGGCTGTTCGCCAATACCGATCGCGACTTCGGCTTCGGCCCCGACGATGTGTGGACGCTGTTCCACTCCTACGCCTTCGACTTCTCGGTATGGGAGCTGTGGGGTCCGCTGCTGTTCGGCGGCACCCTGGTGGTCGTCGATTACTACACCTCGCGCTCGCCCGAACAGTTCCTGGAACTGCTACGGGTGGAACAGGTCACGGTGCTCAACCAGACACCGTCCGCGTTCTACCAATTGGCCGAGGCGGATCGCAATGCCGCGCCGGATGCCGAACCGCTGGCGCTGCGCTATGTGGTCTTCGGCGGTGAAGCCCTCGAACTGCGCAGACTTGCCGATTGGGTCGCCCGACATGGTGACGGCAAGAAGCGCTCCGCGGGCTCCGCGCCGACCGCTCCGCTGCTGGTCAATATGTACGGCATCACCGAGACCACGGTGCACGTGTCCTACCGGGCGCTGGATGCCGCGACCATCGCCGCCGCCTCCGGCAGTGTGGTCGGCCGTGCCATCGCGGGTCTGCGCGTGTACGTGCTCGACAACCGGCTGCGGCCGGTACCGGTCGGGGTCGCGGGCGAAATGTATGTCGCGGGACCGCAATTGGCCCGCGGCTACCTCGGCCGCCCCGATCTGACCACCACCCGCTTCGTGGCGAACCCGCTCGCCGACGCCGATGCAGCGGGCACGCGCCTGTACCGCTCCGGCGACCTCGCGCGCTGGAACCGCTTCGGCGAACTCGAATACCTCGGTCGCGCCGACGATCAGGTGAAGGTGCGCGGTTTCCGCATCGAACTCGGTGAGATCGAATCGGCGATCCTGGCCCAGCCCGGTATCGCCCAGGCCGCGGTCATCGTGCGCGAGGATCAGCCGGGCGATCAGCGGATCGTGGCCTATGTGGTCGCCGAACCCGAAGTGACCCCCGACCTCGATGTGGTGCGCAGCGGTGCGGCGCAACGACTTCCGTCGTATATGGTGCCCGCGGCGCTGGTGCGGCTCGAGTGGATCCCGTTGACCGTCAACGGCAAGCTGGACCGCCGCGCGCTGCCCGCACCCGCGGTGCAGGCCAAGGCATTCCGCGCCCCGGTCACCCCGGTGCAGGAGACGGTGGCCGCGGTCTTCGCCGATGTGCTCGACCTGCCCCGGGTCGGCGTCGACGACGACTTCTTCGACCTCGGCGGCAACTCGCTCATCGCGACCAGGGTGGTATCCCGGATCGGCGCGGCCCTGGGCACCACGGTGCCGGTGCGCGCGCTGTTCGAGGCCTCCACCGTGGAAGGGCTTGCGGCCCGGGTGGAATCGCATGCCGACGGCGCCGCGCGGGCCCGGCTGCTCGCCCGTCCGCGCAAGGCCGACGAACTGGTGCCGCTGTCGTTCGCACAGCAGCGCATGTGGTTCCTGAACAAGTACGACACCACATCGGCGGCCTACAACCTGCCGATCGCCATCCGGCTCACCGGCGCATTGGATACCGATGCGCTGCGCTTGGCGGTGGCGGATGTGGTGCGCAGGCACGAATCGCTGCGTACCCGCTACCCGGAGCACGGTGGCACCCCGGTACAGGTGATCGTGCCCGCCGACGCGATCGCACTGGATCTGCAGCCGGTTTCGGTCGATCCGGCCGAGCTGACCGCGGTGGTCACCGAGTTCGTCACCACCGGATTCGATGTCTCCGAACAGGTTCCGCTGCGGACCAGGCTGTTCGCCGCGGGTCCGGACGACCATGTGCTCGTGGTGGTGGTGCACCACATCGCGGCCGACGGCTTCTCCATGGGCCCGCTGACCCGCGATGTCATGCTCGCCTACAGCGCACGCACCCAGGACGCCGCGCCCGGTTGGGCGCCGCTGTCGGTGCAGTACGCGGACTTCGCGATCTGGCAGCGGGAGGTGCTCGGCTCCGAGGACGATCCGGCATCGCTGATGGCGCGTCAGGTCGCGCACTGGCAGCGCGTGCTCGATGGTGTGCCCGACGAACTGCCGCTGCCCACCGACCGGCCGCGCCCCGCGATCGCCTCGCATCGCGGCGCGACCCTGCAGACCGAACTGCCCGCCGAACTGATCGCGGCGCTGGAAGCCATTGCACGGCAACGCGGTGCGTCGCTGTTCATGGTGATGCACAGCGCGCTCACGGTGCTGCTGGCCCGGTTGTCGGGCACCGACGATATCGCCGTCGGTTCGCCGATCGCGGGACGCGGTGAGCAGGCGCTCGACGATCTGGTCGGTATGTTCGTCAATACGCTCGTGCTGCGCACAGGTGTCGACCAGTCCGAATCGTTCAGCGAACTGCTGGATCGGGTGCGGTCCAGCGACCTGGACGCCTTCGGCAACGCGGACGTGCCATTCGAACGCCTCGTGGAACTGCTCGCGCCGGAACGCTCCCAGGCGCGCAATCCGCTGTTCCAGGTAATGCTCGCGTTCCAGAACCTGGACCGGACCGCGCTGGAACTGCCCGGTCTTTCGGTGTCCGCACTGGACCTCGAAGAGAACGTCGCCCGGTTCGACCTGCAATTCACACTGTCGGACACCGGTTCCACCGGAATGACGCTGGCGCTCACCTACGCCACCGAGTTGTTCGACGAGTCGAGCGCCGCGCTGATCACCCAACGGTGGCGGCGCGTACTCGAGGCCATCGCCGCCGACCCGACGGTCACGGTGGGCACCATCGATGTGCTCGATGCCCAGGAGCGGGCCGATCTCATCGCCCGCACCGGCGCTCCCGCCGTCGCCCCGCGCACGCTGCCGGATCTGTTGACCGCAGCCGCTGCGCGCGATCCGCAGGCGCCCGCGCTGGTGTTCCGTGGCGACACGGTGACCTATGGGCAGCTGGACGAGCGCTCGAACCGCTTGGCCCGCTTGCTGATCGCCGAGGGCGTCGGCACCGAGGATCTGGTCGCGGTCGGTGTGCCGCGGTCCGCGGATTCGGTGTTCGTCGCCCTGTCGGTGTCCAAGACCGGTGCGGCTTTCGTGCCCGTCGATCCGACCTATCCGGCCGATCGCATCGCACATATGGTCACCGATTCCGCCTCACCGGTGGGTATTACGGTGGCCTCGGCACTTGCGGGTCTGCCGGATTCGGTGCGCTGGCTGGTGCTCGAGGATCTCGATCTCGATGCCTTCGATGCCGGCCCGATCACCGACGCCGACCGGGTCCGGCCGCTTCGCCCGGAGAACCCGGCATACGTCATCTACACCTCCGGTTCCACCGGTGTGCCCAAGGGTGTCGTGGTCTCGCATGCGGTGCTGGCGAACTTCAGTACCGCGCAGATCGAGAACTACCGACTCGATGCCGAATCCCGCGCACTGCATTTTGCCTCGCCGAGCTTCGACGCCTCGATCCTCGAGCTGCTGCTCGCCCTCGGGCCGGGCGGTGCGCTCGTGGTGGTGCCGACCGGTGTCTACGGCGGCGAGGAGTTGGCCGAACTACTGCGCGCCGAGCGCGTCTCACACGTCTTCATCACGCCCGCCGCGCTGGCGACGCTCGATCCGACCGGACTCGACGCATTGCGCGTGCTGGCGGTCGGTGGCGAGGCCTACCCGCCGGAGCTCATCGCGAAATGGGCGACACCACTGGCGGACGGCACGATTCGCCGCTTCCACAATGTTTACGGCCCGACCGAGACCGCCATGGTGGTCAACATCAGTGATCCACTGGCGGCGGGTGATCCGATGCCGATCGGCGGTCCGATCCGCGGTATCCAGTCGCTGATCCTCGACAACCGGTTGCAGCCCGTTCCGGTGGGGGTCGCGGGTGAGCTCTACATCTCGGGTATCCAACTGGCGCGCGGCTACCACGCGCGGGCCGGGCTGACCGCAGACCGCTTCGTGGCGAACCCGTACGTTGCGGGTGCACGGATGTACCGCACCGGTGACGTGGTGCGATGGACAAACAGCGCTGAGGTCGAGTATGTCGGCCGCTCCGACTTCCAGGTCAAGGTGCGCGGCTTCCGCATCGAACTCGGTGAGATCGACGCCGCGCTGGCTTCGCACGAGACCGTCGACTTCGCCGTCACCGTCGGCCACAAGAGCACCGGGGGCGTGACCTCGCTGGTGTCGTATGTGGTTGCGGCGCAGGGGCATTCGATCGATGTGGCCGAGCTGACCGCACATGTCGAAGAGCGCCTGCCCGCCTATATGGTGCCGTCGTCGGTGATGGTGATCGACCACGTCCCGCTGACCCCGGTCGGCAAGCTGGACCGCAAGGCGCTGCCGGAGCCGGTATTCGCGACCGAGGTCGTCTTCCGTGCGCCGCGCACCCCGATCGAGCACACCATCGCCGAGGTCTTCGCCGAGGTGCTCGGCGTGGATCGCGTCGGTGTCGACGATTCGTTCTTCGCACTCGGCGGCGACAGCATCGTCTCCATTCAGCTGGTCTCGCGGGCCAAGGCGCGCGGTGTCGTCTTCACCCCGCGCCACGTCTTCGAACAGCGCACCGTGGCCGGACTCGCCGCGGTCGCCGAGACCGCCGACAGCACCGAATCCAGTGTCGAGACGCTGGCCGAGCTGCCCGGTGGTGGCATCGGCGCCATGCCGCTGACCCCGGTGGTCCGCTTCATGGCCGAGCGCGACGGCTCGTTCGGCCGGTTCAACCAGACCATGGCACTCGAGCTGCCGGTCGGCATCGATCGGGCCGGTATCGCGAGAACCGTTGGCGCGGTGATCGATCGCCACGACATGCTGCGGGCGCGGCTCTACCGTGACGGTGACGACTGGATCGTCGACACCGCCGCACCTGGCACGGTCGACGTCGAAGCGCTGATCGACCGCACCGAATTCGATGCGGGTGTGGACACGGCCGGACTGGTCGAAATCGCCGCCGCCGCGCTGGATGCCTCGCTGGATCTACTGGATCCGGCCGCTGGCGTGGTGATCCGGTTCGTCTGGCTGGAGCCATCGGACGGCAGCCGCGGCGGCCGACTCATCGTGGCCGCGCATCACCTGGTGGTGGACGGTGTTTCCTGGCGCATCCTGGTGCCGGACTTCGTCACCGCATGGGGCCAGCTCACCGCAGGCCAGGATCCGCAGCTCGTCGCGCCCGCCACCTCGATGCGGGCCTGGGCGCACGCATTGCAGAGCGAGGCCGAAAGTGCCCGGCGGGTGGCCGAACTCGACTACTGGCGTTCGGTGGTCGCGACGGCGGATCCGCTGCTGACCGAGCGGCCGATGGATCCGACCGTGGATACCTCGGGTGTCATCGACAAGCTGCAGGTCGAGGTGTCCGCCGAGGTCACCAAGGCGCTGTTGACCACGGTGCCCGCACTGTTCCACGGCGGTGTCAACGACGGTCTGCTCACCGCGCTCGCCCTGGCGACCGCGAAGTGGCGCGCGCGCCGCACCGGCAACCGCACCGACGACGCCCTGTTGCTCCGCCTGGAAGGCCATGGCCGCGAAGAGGACATCGTGCCCGGCGCCGATCTGTCCCGCACGGTCGGCTGGTTCACCGCGATCTTCCCGGTTCGCTTCGATCTGTCCGGTATCGATATCGATGCCGCGCTGACCGGCGGCCCGGCCCTGGGCAAGGCCGTCAAGGCGGTCAAGGAACAGCTGCTCGCGGTGCCGGACAAGGGCATCGGCTACGGCCTGCTGCGCTATATGAACGCGGCGACCGCCACCGAACTGCCCGCCGCACAGCCGGGCCAGGTGAGCTTCAACTACCTGGGCCGCGTCTCCGAGGGCGATGTGCCCGAGGCGCTGCGTGGCTTCGGCTGGATCCCGGCCGCGGAACTCGGCGCGCTCGGCGGCGCCTACGACGCGGATACGCCCGCGATGGCGCCGCTGGATATCAATGCCATCGTGGTCGGCGACAAGCTGACCGCGAATATCGGCTACCCGACCACGCTGCTGGACGCCGCGCAGGTCCGCGAATTCGGCGAGCTGTGGACCACCGCGCTGGAAGCGGTTGCCCGGCATGCCAATTCGAACGGCGCCGGTGGGCACACGCCGTCCGATTTTGCCCTGGTGCGCTCGACCCAGCGCGATATCGACAACTGGGAGCAGCGCTTCCCGGCCTTGGCCGATATCTGGCCACTCTCGGCGCTGCAGGCGGGTCTGCTCTTCCACGCGCGCCTGGCCGCCACCTCGGTGGACGTCTACACCGCGCAGGCCGTGCTGACGCTCACCGGACGGGTGGACGCGACCCGATTGCGTTCGGCCGCACAGGCTCTGGTGGATCGCTACGAGAATCTGCGCACCGCATTCGTCACCGATAACGACGGCAACCCGGTGCAGGTGGTGCTCGACAGCGTCCGCGTCGCCTGGGCCGAGCACGACCGGATCGAATCCGGCGACGGCGCCGACCTCATCGCCGCGGACCGCGCCCAGCGTTTCGATCTGACCGTGCCGCCGCTGATCCGGTTCACCCTGATCCAGGTGGCGTCCGACCGCTGGCAGTTCGTGGTCTCCAACCACCACATCCTGCTCGACGGCTGGTCCATGCCGCTGCTCATGCGGGATCTGCTGGTGCTCTATGCGGCCCACGCCGATGCCAATGTGCTGCCCGCGGTGCGCTCCTACCGGCACTTCCTGGAATGGACCAGGCAGCAGGATCATGCGGCCTCGGTGGCCGCGTGGACCGATGCGCTGCGCGGTGTCAGCGAACCCACGCTGCTGTCGCGTCCGGATGCGGGCCGCGAGATCACCTCGCTGTCGGGCGAATACTTCTTCGAACTCGACGAGCGGGCGACCGCGCGACTGACCGAACTGGCCGCATCCCTCGGTGTCACGCCGAATACCGTGCTGCAGGTCGCCTGGGGCATCCTGATCGCCCGAATGACCAGCCGTGACGATGTGCTGTTCGGTACCACGGTGTCCGGGCGTCCGGCGCAGCTCACCGGTGTCGAATCGATGGTCGGCCTGTTCATCAATACCGTTCCGGTGCGGGTGCGCTTCGATCCGTCGGAATCGGCGGGCGAGTTGCTGACCCGTACCCAGGGCGAGCAGGCGGATCTGCTCGATCACCACTATGTCGGCCTGGCCGATATCCAGTCCGCCGCCGGTATCGGTGGTCTGTTCGACACGCTGGTGGTCTTCGAGTCCTACCCGGTCGATGCCGAGGGCATCCGGGCCCAAGCCGCCGATATCGATGGCATGGCGGTCATCGATATGCAGGCCGCCGACGCCACCCACTACCCGTTGACCCTGATCGCGCAGCTGGACACGCAGCTGCGGATCCGCGCGGGCTACCTGCGCGACCTGTTCGACGAGCAGACGGTGCGCCGCATTGCCGATCGACTGGTCCGGGTGCTGACCGCGATCACCACCGAACCCGCCGTGCCCGTCGGGGATATCGAACTGCTCGATACCGCCGAGCGCGAGCTGGTGGTGTCGGAGTGGAACGACACCGCGCACCAGGTAGCCGATGCGGCCACGCTGGTCTCGATGTTCGAGGCCCAGCTCGCCGCGACCCCGGACGCGACCGCGCTGACGTTCGAGGGGACGAGTCTGACCTACGCCGAATTCGGCTCCCGGGTCTTCGGTTTGGCGCGCTGGCTCATCGAACGCGGTGTCGGCCCGGAATCGTATGTGGCCCTTGGCATGCGGCGCTCCATCGATCTGGTGGTCGGCATGTATGCGGTGACCGTGGCCGGTGGCGCGTATGTGCCGCTGGATCCGGATCATCCGGCCGACCGCACGGAATACATTCTCGCCACCGCCGATCCGGTCTGCGTGCTGACCTCCGGCGACGATCTGAAGATCGATACCGCCCAGGTGCGCATCGACCTGCTCGACCTGTTCGGGCTGTCGGATGAGCCGGTCACCGACGCGGAACGGTGGGCACCGCTGCGTCCGTCGAATACCGCCTACGTGATCTTCACCTCGGGTTCGACCGGTCGTCCGAAGGGCGTCGCGGTCAGCCATGCGGCGATCGTGAACCGCCTGGTGTGGATGCAGTCGGCCTACGGTCTGACCGGCGCCGATGCCGTACTGCAGAAGACGCCCGCGACGTTCGACGTCTCGGTGTGGGAGTTCTTCTGGCCGTTGCAGATCGGTGCGCGCCTGGTCGTTGCGCGCCCGGACGGACATCGCGATCCGGCCTACCTCGCCGAGATCATCACCGCCGAGCGGGTCACCGTCACCCACTTCGTGCCGTCCCTGCTCTCGGTCTTCGTGGCCGATGCGGCGGCCGGGCGGTGTGAGTCGCTGCGGCTGGTCTTCGCCTCCGGTGAGGCGCTGCCGCCCAAACCCGCGCATCGCCTGCGCGAGTTGACCGGTGCGGCTCTGCACAACCTGTACGGTCCGACCGAGGCCGCGGTCGACGTCACCTTCCACCAGGTGGTCGCGACCGATTCCGACACCGTGCCGATCGGTGCGCCGGTCTTCAATACCCAGGTGTACGTGCTGGATTCGCGGCTGCGCCCGGTGCCGGTCGGTGTCGCGGGTGAGCTGTACCTCGCGGGTACTCAGCTGGCGCGCGGCTATGTCGCACGCCCGGATCTGACCAGCGACCGTTTCGTGGCCAACCCGTTCGGCGGCGCGGGCGCGCGCATGTACCGCACCGGCGACCTGGTGGCCTGGACGGCCGACGGTGAGCTGGAGTACTTGGGCCGCACCGACTTCCAGGTGAAGTTGCGCGGTCTGCGCATCGAACTCGGCGAGATCGAGCAGGCGCTCACCGCGCTGGACGAGGTCGCCCAGGCCGTGGTCGTCGTGCGCGGTGATCAGCACACCGGCGATCAGCTCGTGGCCTACGTCATCGCGACGCCGAACCTGCGGCTGGATATCGAGACATTGCGCGAGGATCTGGGGCGGCAGCTGCCCGCCTATATGGTGCCCTCGGTCGTCATCGTGCTCGACGAATTCCCGCTCAACGCCTCCGGCAAGCTGGACCGCAAGGCACTGCCCGCACCGGTATTCGAGGCCGCGGTATTCCGTGCGCCGACCACACCGGTCGAGGAGATCATCGCCGCCACCTACGCCGATGTGCTCGGCCTGAAGCGCGTGGGTCTCGACGATGACTTCTTCGCGCTCGGCGGCAACTCGCTCAGCGCCACCCAGGTCGCCGCCCGGCTCTCGGCCGCACTGGATACCGATCTCGGTGTCCGCGAACTCTTCGAGGCCTCCTCGGTGGCGGCACTCGCGGCCCGTGCGGAGTCGCGGGCCGGTGCCGGTGCGCGGGCGGCCCTGGTGCCACAGCAGCGCCCCGAGCGGGTGCCGCTGTCGCTGGCGCAGCAGCGCATGTGGTTCCTCAACCGCTTCGATCCGGAATCCGCCGTGGACAATATCCCGGCCGCGGTGCGGCTTTCCGGTCTGCTGGACCGGCAGGCACTGCAGATCGCGGTCGCCGATGTGCTGGCCCGCCACGAATCGCTGCGGACCTACTACCCGGAGGTCGACGGCACCGCGTACCAGCTGACCGTCTCCACCGGCAAGGTGATCCCGGATCTGACGCCGGTCGATGTCACCGAAGCCGAACTGCCGCGGCGCCTTGCCGAGGTCATGCTGAGCGGCTTCGATGTCACCGCCGAGGTCCCGTTCCGGGCCCGGCTGTTCGAGATCAGCCCGACCGAACATGTGCTGGCCCTCGTGGTGCACCACATTTCGGCCGACGGCTTCTCGATGGGCCCGCTCACCCGCGATGTGATGACCGCCTATGCCGCCCGCGTCGACGGCGGCGAACCCGCCTGGCGGCCACTCGAGGTGCAGTACGCGGACTACGCGCTGTGGCAGCGCGAGGTGCTCGGCGCCGAAACCGATCCGGAGTCGGTGATCTCCGGGCAGATCGAGTTCTGGTCGAAGGCCCTGCGCGGGCTGCCCGAACAGCTCGACCTGCCCGCCGACCGGCCGCGTCCGGCGGTGGCATCGGGTCGCGGTGCGACGCATGTCTTCGAGATCGATGCCGAAACCCACGGCAAGCTCACCGAACTCGCCCGCAGCAGGGGCGCGACGCTGTTCATGGTCGCGCACACCGCGCTGGCGGTTCTGTTGGCTCGTATGTCCGGTGAGGAAGATATCGCGATCGGCACCCCGGTCGCGGGCCGTGGTGAACGCGCACTCGACGACCTCATCGGCATGTTCGTCAACACCCTGGTGCTGCGGACCCCGATCGAGGGCGAGGCCACCTTCACCGAGTTGCTGCGCACCGTGCGCGGCATCGATATCAGCGCATTCGGGCATGCGGACCTGCCGTTCGAACGCCTGGTGGAGATTCTGAACCCGGCCCGTTCGCAGGCGCGGCATCCGCTGTTCCAGGTGATGCTCTCGTTCCAGAACACCGGCCAGAACAGGCTGGAACTGCCCGGACTCACCGTCAGCGGCGTCGAACTGCCCATCGATGTGGCCAAGTTCGATCTGCAGCTGGTGCTTTCGGAGCAGACCGCGACCCCGACCAGCACCGCCAACGGTGCCGGTGCCACCACGGTCGCGCCGTCGGGCATCACCGCCGAATTGATCTACGCCACCGATCTGTTCGACGCCGACACCATGGCCGAATTCGGGCACCGGTTCAACCGGCTGCTGCGGGCCGTTGCGGCCGAACCGGATCGGGCCATCGGCGATATCGGCCTGCTCGACGAGCGGGAAACCGAACTGGCGCTGCGTGGTTGGAACGACACCGAGCGTGCGCTGGGTGCGGTCGGCACACTGGTGGACGAGTTCGCCAGGCAGGCGGCGGCCACGCCGGATGCGGTCGCGATCGTGGATCCGGCGACCGGAACCTCGCTGACGTATGCCGAATTCGGTGCGCGGGTGCACCGGTTGGCGCGTCGACTCATCGAAGCCGGTGTCGGTCCGGAAACGCTCGTCGCCCTTGGCCTGCGGCGTTCGGTCGATCTGGTGGTCGCGGCGTACGCGGTGCACGAG
>NZ_JBEXLC010000202.1:0-13087 GCF_040609795.1 Nocardia sp. NPDC004604 | reverse complement strand
CGCTCCCGCAGAACTCAGACCATGCGGATCCGAACCCGGCGACGCCGACTCGGCCGACTCCGGACCTGACGACTCGGGCGAACTCGCTCCCACCAGATCCGGACCGGAGGGACTCACTCCCCGCGGATGCGACCCAGGCAAATTCGCCTCTGACAAGGACCGCTCGGACTTACTCGCTCCCGCAGAACTCAGACCATGCGGATCCGAACCCGGCGACGCCGACTCGGCCAGCGCGGGATCCAACGACTTCGGCCCCGACGATTCGGGTGCTGACGACTCCGGCAGTGGTGACTCCGGTGCTGGCGAATCCGAATCGGCCGGATTCGGAGTGGGCGTATCCGATCTGGACGAATTCACGACAGCCAGTGTGCGGCCTCGGTCGCCCAGTAGGTGAGCACGATGTCCGCGCCCGCCCGGCGGATGCCGATCAGTGATTCCAGGATGGCGGCGCGGCGGTCGATCCAACCGCGCTGGGCGGCGGCGGTGATCATCGCGTACTCACCGGAGATCTGGTACGCGGCGACCGGCACGGTCGAGTGGTCGGCGACATCGCGGAGGATATCCAGATACGACATCGCGGGTTTCACCATCACGATGTCCGCGCCTTCGGCCAGATCCAGCTGCAGCTCCCGGATCGACTCGCGGCGGTTCGCCGGATCCTGCTGGTAACTGCGCCGATCCCCCTCCAGCGAGGAGGCGACGGCCTCACGGAACGGGCCGTAGAACGCCGAGGCGTACTTGGCGGCATAGGCGAGGATGCTGGTATCGGTGCGCCCGACCGCGTCGAGGCCACGTCGGATCGCGCCCACCTGGCCGTCCATCATGCCGCTGGTGCCGAGCAGATCCGCACCGGCATCCGCCTGCGCGAGGGCCATCTCCACATAGCGGTGCAGGGTGGCGTCATTGTCGACGGCCCCGTCGGCGGACAGCACGCCGCAGTGCCCGTGATCGGTGAATTCGTCCAGGCAGGTATCGGCCATGACAACGGTCGCATCGCCGACCTCCTCGGCCAGCGCGCGCAGACCGCGGTTCAGGATCCCATCGGGATCGCTGGCCTTGCTGCCCGTGGCGTCCTTGTCCTCGGGCAGCGGCACACCGAATAGCATCAGCCCGCCGACCCCCGCGGTGACCGCCTCGACCGCCGCCTTGCGCAGCGAATCCATCGAGTGCTGGCGCACCCCCGGCATGGACCCGATCTCGCGCGGCTCGTCCAGCCCATCGGCGACGAACATCGGCAACACCAATTGCCGTGGCTGGAGAGTTGTTTCGGCCACGAGACGGCGCAGGGCGGGAGTACGGCGCAACCGCCGCGGGCGGTCCAATCCGGTCATAAACCGCACGATACGCCCGGTCCGAATGCCCGTTGCACGCGGCGGGTGCACCGGCGGATCAGCGGGCCGGGAAGCCCGGCGGCATCTGCATCTTTCCGCCGCCGAACGGACCGCCACCGACCAGCACGGTGGAGCCGGCCATATAGCCGAGATCGTCGCCACACAGCGCGAGGATCGCGCGGGCGATTTCGGCGGGCTCAGCCATCCGACCCAGCGCGGATACATTCAGCGGACCCCACGCGTCCTTGAAGACCGCCCACATCGGATCCGGCAGCCCGGCCGGTCGGATCAGCGCGGTATTCGTGGTGCCCGGCGCGATCGCATTGACCCGGATGCCGCGCGGGCCGTACTGCTGCGCCATCGATCCCACCAGCCCCTCGATCCCGGCCTTACTTGCGGAGTAGGCGGGCGCGCTCGCCATCAACGACTTGGAGGCGGTACACAGGATCACCCCGCCGCCGGAGCGTTCCAGCAGCGGCACTTCGTATTTCACCGAGAGGAAGATTCCGCGCAGATTGGTGTCGAGTACGTCGTCCCACTGCTCGACCGAGAGGTCCTCGGCCGCGCCCTCGATCCTGATCCCCGCATTGTTCAATGCCACATCCAGGCGGCCGAACCGGCGATCCACCTCGGCGACCAGCCGCTCGACCTCGGCCGGAACGCGGATATCGGTGCGCACATAATGCGCGGCCCCGCCGATGGATTCGGCAATCCGCTCGCCGAGCTGTTCGCGCCGTCCGCAGAACACCACCGATGCGCCCTCGGCGGCGAACGCGCGCACGGCGGCCTCGCCGATACCCGACGTACCGCCGGTCACCAGGACCACCTTTCCGGCGAAGCGGCTGCCCGGCGCGGCCGCCGGTAGCGGTTCGGTCGGCGGCTCACGCAGATAGGGCGGCACCACAATGGCCGTCGTCACCGCGGCGGCGCCCGCGCCCGCGGCCGCGAGCCCCATGAACGCGCGGCGCGAACGGCTATGGCGCCCAGGCGATTCGGTATCCGACGATTCGGTACCCGGCGATTCGCTATCCGGTGTCGATTCCGCAGTCATGCACCGATCATCTCGGCCGACCGATGAGGCCGCTTCCTCCCAGCGGCCCGATCGGTCGGCCCATGGAAGGACACCATGTCATCCTCGGGGTACCCAACGGTGTTAAGGATGTCTCGAGGATTCGGTAAGGCCACCGCGCGACACTGCGGCCACGCGGCGCCGGGCGGCCGTGCTGAGAATTGTGAGGTGCGGTGGCAGGGGGATGATGGTGGTGGGTGGCCGGTCTGGTTCCAGGAGCAGACGATGACCGAATTCACGATTCCGCCGCGGCGGACCGATTGGAGTGGTCTGCGGAAGCTGGCGCGCGGCGGGGATCCGGGCGTCATCCTGCAGTTGGCGCAGCGGCTGTCCGAGGCGGGCGAGTCGGCCGAGGCCGAACAGTGGTTCCGGCGTGCCGCCGCACAGGGCAGTGGACCGGCCATGGCGGGGCTGGGCGCGCTGCTCGCCGCGGACGGACGGATCTCGGAGGCGATCCGGTGGCTGGAGTTCGCGATCGCGGCCGACTGCCCCGGGGCCGATCAGCAGCTGGGAACGCTGTATCTGGAACGTGCGGACCTCGACGCCGCCGAGATGTGGTTCCTGCCAGCGGCCGAGGACGGATTGCCGGAGGCGCTGTGCAATATGGGAGTTGTCGCGAGTCGCCGCGGCTTCGACAACGAGGCTCGGCATTGGTACGAACGCGCGGTGCGGGCCGGAAGTCCAACGGCCATGCGCACTCTCGGAGTGTGGCTGGCGCGCGAGGGCAAGGTGGAGCGAGCGGTCACGCTGCTGACCGAGGCCGTTCGGCGCGGCCGGGCCGATGCCATGGCGGTGCTCGGTGTGATCTTCCTCGAACACGGCGACTGGGTCGAGGGTGAACGGTGGCTGCGCCGTGGCGCGGAAGCTGGCGATGCCGATTCGATGTTCCACTTGGCGCGATTCCTGCGCGAACAACATGTGCGCGTGGATTTCTCGGGCAATCCGGCCGCGGCCGCGGCAAAAGCCCAGGCGTACCGGGACGCTCGGTACTGGTTGGAACGCGCCGCAACACTGCGCCACCCCGAAGCCATACGGCTACTGCACGACCTGTGAACCCGCGCGCCGATGCGGGTATCGCAATGGTGGCCGAAACCCCTTGTGAGCGGGCCTTTTTGTCGGTGGGCAGTAGTAAAATCGAAGGCGTGTTCGAGGGAACTTTCCACGGTTCCCGATCGCGACGGGAGGACGCCACAGTGCCCAAAACCGCACCCGAGTCGAAGGTGATCGATCGGCCTTATGTCCCGCTGCGCAAGCAGCCGCTGCCCGCCGGGCGACCGCGCAAGTGGTACATCTCGCACAACCGCCGCCTCAAGGCGATGCGCCTGACCATCGCGCTGCTGGACTCCGGCATCTACCTGCCGAGCCAGGCCAGCAATGAAAGAATCCGGCGGACAGCCGAACTCATCGATATCCGACCCCCGTCCGACACCACCTGCCGGTTGGTGCGGACCCTGATGCGCTACAGCCGCTGATCAACGGCGCTCGACGGTTGCGGCGGCTCCGGTTGCGCGGCGAAGGGCCGACGCTAGCGACTGCTTGCAGGTCGCTCGCAACGGCCTGCCTTCGCCGCGCAACCGGGTAAGGCCGGGAAAGCTACCGACTGCGGCGGCTCTTCTTACGGGGCGGCGGCAGCAGCCCCTCGGCACGCAGGCGTGCCGCATGCTCGGCCAGCGCCTCCACCAGCGGGCCGACCTGGGCGACCTCGGGCTGCACATCCACGCGCAGACCGAATTCGATGGCCGTCTCGGCGGTCTTCGGGCCGATGCAGGCAACGATGGTGCGCGCATGCGGCTTACCCGCGATGCCGACCAGGTTGCGGACCGTGGAGGACGAGGTGAACAGGACCGCGTCGAAGCCGCCGGTCTTGATCATCTCGCGGGTCTCGGCGGGCGGCGGCGAGGCGCGCACCGTGCGGTAGGCCGTGACGTCATCGATCTCCCAGCCACGGTCCCGCAGACCCTCGGCGAGGGTTTCGGTGGCAATATCCGCGCGCGGCAACAGCACTCGGTTCACCGGGTCGAAAACGTCATCGTAGGGCGGGAAGTCGGCGAGCAGGCCCTCGGAGGACTGTTCGCCGCTGGGCACCAGCTCCGGATTGATGCCGAACGAGCGCACCTTATCCGCGGTGGCCTCGCCCACGCAGGCGATCTTCACACCGGAGAAGGCCCGTGCGTCCAAACCGAATTCGGCGAACTTCTCCCATACCGCGCGCACCGCATTGGTCGAGGTGAACACCACCCACTGATAGCGACCGTCGACCAGTCCCTTGACCGCGCGCTCCATCTGGGCCGGACTGCGCGGCGGCTCGACCGCGATGGTCGGCACCTCCATCGGGATAGCGCCGTGGGTCACCAGTCGCTCGCTCATCTCGGCGGCCTGATCCTTGGTGCGCGGCACCAGCACGGTCCAGCCGTACAGCGCGCGCGACTCCCACCACGACATCTTCGACCGCTGCGCGACCACCTTGCCGATGGTCACCACCAGCGGGCCGACCAGTTCGGACGCCGCGCTGTTGAGCGTGGCCAGGGTGGCCTCGATGGTGCGCTGCTGGCGGGTGGTGCCACGCACCGTCACCGCGACCGGGGTCTGCGGCGCCATACCGTGTTCGACCAGCGCGCTCGCGGTTTCGGCCAGATGACCCGAGGTTGCCGAGAGCACCAGCGGGCCGGGCGCGGCGGCCAACGCGGCCCAGTCGACCTCGCCGCGCACATCGGCCTCGGTGTGCCCGGAGCCGAGCGCGATACCGGCGAAGCTCGGCACCGCCGAGCCATTGGGCAGACCCGGCAGCACCTCGAAGACCATATGCGAACGAGTGACCGCATTGACCTCGGCGATCACCGAATCGGTCGTCAGCGGATCACCCGCGACGACCCGGACCACATCGTGGCCGCTACGCGCCTCGGCGATCAGCGTCTTGGCCACCTCGGCGGGATCGCCGAGCGCGGGCCGCACATCGACCGGACCCTCGCCATCCGCACCCGGCTCGACCTCGATACCGATCAGCGCGAGCACGCTCTTGTCGACATCGGGATCGGTGAACGCCAGCGTCGCGCGACCGAGCACCTCGCGAGCACGCACTGTCAGCAGTGCCACATCGCCGGGACCCGACCCGACGAACAAGATCCGACCAGGGTGCTTCTTGTGTGCTCGGCTCATGCCAGTACCTCGCTAGCGCTCGGCACTGGCATGCCCGAAGGCGCTGTGCTGATGATTCGCTCGCTGCACTCGCTCATTGGCTGTTCTCCATTGGGCTGGAATTGATGAAGTCAGTGGCGGGCGGGTTCACCGCCGATGTGGGGGAACCGGCAGACTCCGGTTCCGGCGCGCTGAGCAGCTCGCGGGCGCCCAGTTCGAGCAGTTCCCTGGCCAGCTCGCGGCCCAGTTCCGCGGCGCGCTCCGGCGGGCCGACCACGGAGGCACGCAACACATCGGAGCCGTCGACGGCCGCCGCGCAGCCGCGCAGCGAGAGTTCGTCGACGATCTTGCCGTCATCGTCGAGCGATTCGACGACCTCGGCAATGGCGCCGATCGGCGCGGTGCAACCGGCCTCGAGTTCGGCGAGCAGCGACCGCTCGGCAACGACGGCCGCACGGGTGGCGGCGTCGTCGAGTTCGGTAAGCACCTTGATCAATTCCGCGTCATCACTGCGGCATTCGACCGCCAGCGCGCCCTGCGCGGGTGCGGGCAACATCTGCACCGGCTCCAGTGCCTCGGTGACCGCGTCGAGCCGCCCGATGCGGGCAAGTCCGGCCCTGGCGACCACCACCGCGTCCAACTCGCCCTCGCTGACCTTGCGCAGGCGAGTATCCAGGTTGCCGCGCAGCGGCACAATGTCCAAACCGAGTCCGAGGGCGCGCAATTGGGCGGCGCGGCGCGGCGCGGAGGTGCCGACCTTTGCACCGGCGGGCAGCTCACCGAGCACCAGACCATCGCGGGCCACCAGCGCGTCGCGCGGATCCTCGCGGTTCGGGATGGCGGCGATGGTGAAGCGCGGATCCTGTGCGGTCGGCAGGTCTTTGTACGAGTGCACCGCGATGTCGATATTTCCGGCGGCCAGTTCGTCGCGCAGCGCCGAGGTGAACACGCCGACACCGATCTTCTGCACCGGATCCGAGGACAGATCGCCCGCGGTCTTGATGACCACCAGCTCTGCACTGTGTCCGGCCGCGATCAGGGTGTCGCGAACCGTGCCCGCCTGGGTGAGGGCGAGCAGACTGCCTCTGGTGCCGATCCGCCACGGCACGCGTGTGCTGCCTGCGGTCACGTTTTCCTCTTCCTGCACAGCTGTCATGCCGTCTGCCCCTGTTCGTCGCCGCGGTGTCCGGCGGTGAAGTCATCGGCAAGCGCGATCTCGCTGTCCCCGATAAATCGCAGGGCGCCGCGTTCGTCGCCGATCGGACTGATTTCCATCGGTGTCGCAACCGCTTGCGCCGCACCGGGTTTGAGCTCGAACAATTCCCGCAGCGCCTCGGCGTAGGTATCCCCGCCCGGCGTCGAGGCCAGCTGCTTGACCCGCACCGTCGGCGCGTGCAGCAGTTTGTCGACGACGCGGCGCACCGTGCGCGCCACCTCGTCGCGCTCCGGATCGGCCAGCCCCGGCAGCCGGGAGTCGAGTCTGAGCAGTTCCGCCTCGACCACCTCGGCCGCACGCTGACGCAGTGCAGCCACCGTCGGGGTGACCTCCGCCATGCGCTGGCCCGCAAGGTATTTCGCGAGTTCGTCGGCGACGATCAAGCGGGCGGCCGCGGTATCGTCGGCGGCCGCACCGGCGGCCGGATCGCGCTGCAGCGTCTCGATATCGATGACGGTCACACCCGGCAGACCGGCGACGGCGTGTTCGACATCGCGCGGCAGACCGAGATCGCAGAACACCAACGGCCGCTCCGCCGCAGCGAATTCGCTGCCGCGCTCGCGTTCGGCCAGGGCGCGGTGGCTATCGGCCAGCGTCACCACCGCACCGACCGCGCCGGTACAGGTGATCACGACATCGGCGGACGCCATCGCCTCGGTCAACCGCGACAGTTCCATCGAATCGGCCTCGACACCGTGGCTGCGCGCGGTGTCCGCCAGCCGCTTGGCCCGCGCGAGGGTGCGGTTCACCACGACAATGCGGCCGATGCCGGCACGCGACAGATGCGCCACCGCGAGTCCGCCCATGGCACCGGCCCCGACCACCACCGCGGTCCGACCGGCGAGCGGGCCGAGCACCTGCTGTGAGCGATCCAGCGCCACCGAAACCACCGAGGCACCGGCCCGGTCGATACCGGTCTCCGAATGCACCCGCTTGCCCACCCGCAATGCGTGCTGGGCCAGTTCGTGCAGGGTCCGCCCGACCGCCTGCTGGGCATCGGCGGAGGCATAGGCGCCGCGGATCTGGCTGAGCACCTGCTGCTCGCCGATCACCATCGAATCCAGGCCGCTGGCCACCGCGAACAGATGTTCGGCGGCGGCCTCGCTGTAGCGGACGTAGGCGTGCTTGGTCAGATCCGGCAGCGGGAGTCCGGAATGTTTGGTCAATAGTTCGCCGACCTCGGCGAGACCGCCGTGGAAGGCGTCGACAACGGCGTAGACCTCGACGCGGTTGCAGGTCGAGACGATCATCGCCTCGGAGACGTGGCTGGAGGTGAGCATTCGGTCGATCAGCTTCGGCCGGTCCGCGTCGGTGATCGCGACCTTCTCCAGAATCGAGACAGGCGCGCTGCGATGCGAAATCCCGACTAACAGAATGCTCATGACTGCGCCTCGCTAGGGCTCGGCTTCGTCATGCGCATTGCGTGCTGGCACATGATTCGCGCCCACCCGTCACCCGACCACCGCCCCTCATCGGATCGCTCCGCGATGCTGTACTCACTGCGTTCGCTCATGGTGTAACCACCGATCCCTTGCTGGATGGCTCCGTTGCCGAATGCGAGGTCGTCGAGTGTTTGAGTGCCGGATGTCCGCCAGCAGTGTGCGCGGGCACGCGGTGGGCGATGCGGCCGGAGACCGCGTGCGCGATCTCGGGCAGGGCCGGAGCATTGCGCGCGGTCTCGAACGACAGCATCTGCAGCTCGACCGCCAGGTCGACCCGGCGGACCTCCACGGTCTCCGGCGCGGTCAGCTCACACGGGGCAAAGCTCAGGATCGACTGCAGCCCGGAGGCGACCAGCTGGTCGCAGACGTCCTGCGCCGCATCGTCGGGCACGGTGATCACTGCGATGGTCGGCTTCAACGCATCGATGGCCGGAGCCAGATCCGCGACATCGCGCACCACCAGACCGGCGACGGATAAGCCGATCACCTCGGGATGGCTGTCGAACATGCCGACCACGGTGAATCCACGCCGCCGGAAGCCGCCGTAGCCCACCAGGGCCCGGCCCAGATTTCCGGCGCCGACCAGCACCACCCGATGTCCCTGCGACAGACCGAGCACATCCTCGATCCTGGTGCGCAACTTGGCGACGTCATAGCCGACACCCCGAACGCCATTGGGGCCGAGGAAGGAAAGGTCCTTGCGCAACTTGGCGGAATTGACACCCGCCGCGACAGCCAGTTCCTCACTCGATACGATGGCAACACCGTCGTCGGCCAACATGGCGAGGACCCGGAGATAGGTGGCCAGTCGCGCCACCGTGGCCTGCGGGATGTCCTTCTGCAGAGCCCTGCCGGAGACGCCGCTTGGCGCCTCATGCTGCTCTGTCACGTCGTCGGCTCCTCGTTCCGGCCTCCGGCGAGGTCCGGTTCATCGTTCGACCTCGTGTGCCCGGGGCGGTCCGGTGCCATGGTCGAAGTATTCGGAATGCTGGGTTCACTACGCGGTGGATCCGCAGCCTCTGCATGCGGGTCGCGTGCCACCACCGTAACCGCTTGTGCAGCCCTTCACAAAGTCGGTGAATTTGGCCTCATTTTCCGCCGCGACCAGCAGCGCGGCGGAATCGGGCCGGATCAGCTATCGCTCAGCGAGTCAAGTCGGCCCGCAATCGGGGCTCGTCGACATCGAAATAGCTATGCTCACGGCCGTCGAGCAGCACGACAGGAAGCCGGTCGCCGTACTCCGCGCGCAGGCCAGGGTCGGTTCCGGCGATTTCGTCGACATCAACGGTCGAGGGTTCGATGTCGAATTCGGCACAGATCGCCCGGAGTTGCTCGAGCGCGGTGACGCAGAGCCCGCAGCCCGATCTCGTCAGCAGCGTCACCGAATGTGTGGGATTGGTCATGGCCGATATTAAATCGCCTCGGCACGCCCCGATCGGAGCGTGCCGTACTGCCTTAACTGTCACCGCGGCCAGCTAATGTGGGGGTGGTTCGCGCGACGGGCGGAGGTACTGGTGCCGGAACGATCGAAGGTGGCAAGGGCAGGTTTCATCGCGGGACGATTCGGCGAGTTTCCGGTGCGGTGGAATCAGGGTCGGCTCGGCCAGGGTCTGCAGGACCAACTCGCACGCATCTCTCGCAGCCCCTTCGGCCCGAGCGAGGAAGAGCTGCGGGCCAATCTGGCCGGTGAGGCCAGTGCCGAGGCGGCGCTGTCACTGCACGACGCCGAACTCGCCGAGGCCGATGTCGAGGCGCTCGGGCCCGAGGTACCACGTGACCTGACCGCGGCCGCGTTCTTCGATGTCGACAACACCATGGTGCAGGGTGCGTCGATCGTGCATTTCGCCCGCGGGCTGGCCGCGCGCAAATACTTCAAGACCTCCGATCTGGTGGACGTCGCCTGGAAACAGGTGAAGTTCCGGGTCACCGGCAAGGAGAACAGCACCGATATGGCCGCGGGCCGGGAGAAGGCACTCGCATTCATTGCGGGCCGCCCGACCGCCGAACTGGCCGCCCTCGGCGAGGAGATCTACGACGAGATCATCGCCGACAAGATCTGGCCGGGGACAAGGGCTTTGGCACAGATGCACCTGGACGCGGGGCAGCAGGTATGGCTGGTTACCGCGACGCCGGTCGAGTTGGCGCAGGTGATCGCGAAGCGGCTCGGGCTGACCGGCGCACTCGGCACGGTTGCCGAGAGCGTGGACGGCAAGTTCACCGGACGGCTGGTCGGCGACATTCTGCACGGGCTCGGCAAGGCACATGCGGTGCGCACGCTGGCGATCCGAGAAGGCTTGAACCTCAAGCGTTGTACGGCCTACTCCGACAGCCACAACGATGTGCCGATGCTGTCGCTGGTCGGCACCGCGGTTGCGATCAATCCGGATTCGGATCTACGCGAGGTGGCGAAGAATCGCGGCTGGGAGATCCGCGACTTCCGTACCGGACGCAAGGCCGCCAAGATCGGCGTGCCGACGGCGCTGGCGCTCGGTGCCGCCGGTGGCGCGGTAGCCGCGGCGGTCACCCGACGCCGCGAGCACTGATCAGCCCGCACCGTCGCCCCTGCGAACGCCGGAATCCAGTGCGGTCGAGGGGTTTCCGGACTGGGTCCCGGCGTTCGCCGGGACGACGGGTCAGGCGAACGTCCGCTAACCCGTGAACGCGTTGCGACGCTTGGAGAGTAGCTTGTAGAGCGTCTGCTGGATGGTTTCGCGGACCTGGTCGGTGACCTCGAACATGGTCATCGGATCGTCGGCCGCCTCGGCCTCGTAGCCGGTGGTCGGGATCGGCTCGCCGAATTCGATGTACCACTTGGACGGCAGCGGCAGCGCGCCGAGCGGGCCCAAATGCGGGAATAGCGGTGTCACCGGGAAATACGGCAGATTGAGCAGTCGCGCCAGCGGCTTGATATCGGCCAGCTTCGGGTAGATCTCCTCGGAGCCGACGATCGAGCACGGGATGATCGGCGTGCCGGTCCGCACCGCCGCCGCGACGAAGCCACCGCGACCGAAGCGCTGCAGCTTGTACCGGTCGGTGAACTGCTTACCGACGCCCTTGAAGCCCTCGGGGAAAACACCGGTCAATTCGCCAGCGCGCAAAAGCCTTTCGGCATCCGGGCGGCAGGCCAGGGTGTGGCCCGCCTTACGGGCCAGCACGCCGAGCACCGGCATCTCGAAGATGAGGTCGGCGGCCAGCAGGCGCAGTGCACGTTCCTTCGGATGCCGATCGTGAACCGCCAGTTGCAGCATCAGCCCGTCGAGCGGAACCGTGCCCGCGTGGTTCGCGACGATCAGCGCACCGCCTGCCTCCGGAACGTTCTCGATCCCGTTGACCTGCACCCGGAACCAGTAATCCGAGAGCGGGCGCAGCGTGGGCAGGATGAGCGATTCGAGCAGATGCTCGTCGAATCCGAATTCGTCGACCTGGTAGTCGCCGGTCATGCGGCGACGCGCGAATTCCGCGGTGCTGCGGATCTGCTTGCCGACGGCGCCGCGCAGCATATCCGATAGGGACTGTGGCGCGGGCGGTTCGCTCGCGGCCAGACGTTCGGTGAGCGAGGTCACCACCTGGCTCGGCGTTGCCTCGCCGGTCACCGGCTCCGGCCAGCGCCGGGGCGCGGTTCGCTGACGCGTTTCTATGTTCAGATCGTGGAGTTGGATGACTTTGGCTACGTCATTCATGAATGTGCTCCCGTACCGGCCCCCAACAGGCCGAGCAGTTTATGTTCTGCGGCATCGACCCAGGCGGGATCGATGACGGGCCGCGACGCTGCGCCCCCGATGAAGTCGTCGAATGCCTGCACCGTCGTCCAGCGCGGTACGAACCCGAGCTCGGTGCGCATGCGGGTGGTGTCGAGGCCACAGCCGAAATGGAAATAGTCGAGCTGTTCACTGGTGAAATCACGCATGATCGGCCCCATGAGCGCGCGACCCGCGGTGCGGAACACCATCCACGGGATCGGCAGCTCGATGCGGCCAGCGCGCCGGATGGCCTGTGATAGCGCCAGCGCGCCGTCACCGGCGATGTTGTAGGTGCCGCCGGGTGCCTGCCGCGCGGCGTGCGCCATCGCGGCGATGGCGTCCTCCTCGTGCAGCAACTGCAGCCTGGCATCGCGGCCGAAGACCGTCGGCGCCACCGGCGAACGCAGATACTGCACACCGCGCCCGGCCAGGCGCGGGCCGACAATGGGCGCCAGACGCAAAATCGCGGTAGCAATATCGGGGCGGCGCCGACCGAGTCCGCGAACGAATCCCTCGATTTCGATCATGTCCCGAGCAAACCAACCGCTCGGTGGCGTTCGCGCGCTCATTTCCTCGGTGAATTTCGCCGGATCCTTGGCGCTGCATCCGTAGACCGCGGAGGTCGAACGCACCACCACCCGACGCACCGAAGGCGATTTCTGACAGACCGCGAGCAGTTGCATGGCGCCGAGGACATTGAGATCCTTCATCACCGCCCGGCCGCCACCGGCCGGGGGATGCGCGACCATCGACGCGTGCACAACGGTATCGACCTCATTGCCGCCGATTACCTTGCGGATCAAGGGATTTCGAATATCGGCGCGAATGAACTCGGCGCGGCCCATGCGCCGTTGCAAGTCACGACCGGGGGTCATGGTGTCGACGGCCAGGATGCGTTCGATGTTCTGATCCTGGGCCAGCCGCGCGACCACGTTGCCGCCGAAGAATCGGCTGGCACCGGTCACCATCACCACCTTGGGTGTATGTCCATCCCGTACCTCAGAACCCACCGCACCGGATCCCAACTGTGACAGCCCCCCATTCCATTGACTGCGCTACCAGCGTAACTGGTCGATTCGCATACGCCGGGATTATTAACCAGGTTCTAACGATGACTTCAGTCACCCGAAACACGAGCAACTTTCAAAACTCGC
>NZ_JBEXLC010000201.1:0-13368 GCF_040609795.1 Nocardia sp. NPDC004604 | reverse complement strand
CATCGACGGCGTCGCCCGCACCGCCGATATTCGCCTCGCCGTGCACCAGATTCGTCATTTCCTCGGCCAACTTGCGTTGCGCTTCCCGAGCGTGCGGGCGTTCGGCGGTGGCCACCTCGAGCTCGATCAGCTCTTCGCGGGAGAGGAAGGTGAACCAGCGCAGGTAGCGCACGACATCGGCGTCGGCGGTATTCACGAAGTACTGGTACCAGGCGTAGGGGCTGGTCATCTCCGGGTCCAGCCACAGGCTGCCGCCACCGGTCGACTTGCCGAACTTCTTGCCGTCGGCCGAAGTGACCAGCGGCAGGGTCAGCGCATGGACCGACGCACCGTCGATCCGGCGGTTCAGTTCAACGCCCGCGATGATGTTGCCCCACTGATCCGATCCGCCGACCTGCAGCGTGCAGCCGTGCTTGCGGCGCAGCTGCAGGTAGTCGTTGGCCTGCAGCAGCATGTAGCTGAATTCGGTGTAGGAGATGCCCTCGCCGTCGAGGCGGCGCTTGATGGTGTCGCGGGCCAGCATGACATTGACCGAAAAGTGCTTACCGATATCGCGCAGGAAGTCGATGGTCGACAGCTGGCCGGTCCAGTCCATGTTGTTGGCGATGATCGCGCCGGTGGGTGAGTCGTCGAGATCGACGAAGCGCTCCAGTTGCGAGCGGATCCGGGCCGCCCACTCCGCAACGGTGTCGGTCGAGTTCATCGCGCGCTCGCCGACGTCGCGCGGGTCGCCGATCAAGCCGGTGGCGCCACCGGCCAGCACGATCGGGCGATGGCCCGCGCGCTGGAAGCGCCGCAGCGCGAGCAGTGGGACCAGGTGTCCGGCGTGCAAACTGGCCGCAGTGGGGTCGAAACCGGCGTAGAGGGTCAGCGGGCCCGCGGTCGTCGCTGCGCGCAGGGTGTCCAGGTCGGTGGACTGCGCGATCAGTCCGCGCCAGGTCAGTTCGTCGATGATGTCGCCGCTCACGCCTGCGCCTCGCTGGCGCTCGGCTCCGCCGTGCGCGCGGCGCGCTGGCACATGGTTCGCTCACTTCGTTCGCTCACGCTGTCCTATCTTTCCGCACCGGTGCCCGCGACCGGCATGCCCCTCAGTGTCACTGTGCGCCGCTGCGCAGGTCGAACGAATTTCCGGGACCACTCAGCGGCGACGAACCGACCGCCGACAAGGCCCACGAAAGCGGGTATCTGCCGGAACACGACAACGATCGGCAGACCGGGGTCTGCCGATCGTGTGGGTTATTCGGATATTCAGCGAGCCGACAGGTCGCGCACCGCGATGATGCTGTCGCGCCGCTGCCAGGCGATCCAGACCAGCGCCGCGCCCAGTACCAGCGGGAAGGGCGCCAGGGCGGGCGCGCCGAGCAGGAACACCTGGGTCAGCGCCGCACACACCATGGTGATGGTCAGGCCGACGGCCGCCGGGCCGTTCAGGCGGGGCACCAGCAGGCCGATGCCGCCGGAGAGCTCGACCACGCCGGTGAAGTAGCGGAACCACTGTCCCCAGCCGATGGTGTCGAAGGATTCGACCGCCGCGTGTGCGCCCAACAGCTTCGGGGCGGCGGAGGCGACGATGAGGAACAGCGCGATCAGGATCTGTACGGTCCACAGCGCGATATTCATCTTCTTGCCGGGGACGGTGGCGATCGGGGCGGCGGAGGCGATGGCGGTCATGGTGTCTTTCCTTCGGGTCGGTTGCGCCGGGTGGAGCGCGTTCAACAGATAGGACGGACACCGCGGCGAAAACTCATCGCTCGCCCCAAAAAATCCTGTCACCAGGCGTTATATCGCCTCGATCGGCGCGCGCGGGCTGCGCCGGTAGACCGAGACGGCAGGCGATGCGAGCCAGAATCGCCACGCCACATCCGCCGCACTGCTGACGCCGACCCGCGGGCCGCTGGCGATCTCGGCGGGGTCGATCGCGCCGTTGAGTTCCAGCCGGATCGGCGACGCCGGATCGAATAGCGGAATTCCGTAGTCGCTCAGCGTGATTCCCAGTGCGCTGCCGAGATTGCCTGGGCCCCTTGCCAAATCGGCATCGGTGCGGGCCGCGGGGCGTCGCGCCCACGCCGTCTCCAAGCCCGCGACCACCTCGCCGGACCGGATGAGCACCGCGCTCGCCGTGCCGTCCGGCCCGCTGGTCACGTTCACGCACATGTGCATCCCGTAGCTGAGATAGACGTACAGCACCCCGGCGGGGCCGAACATCACCGCATTGCGCTTGGTTCGCCCGCGACCGGAATGCGATGCCGGATCCGGCCATGGTCCGGCCGGATCGCCGCCGTACGCCTCGGCCTCGACGATCCGCACGCCTACCGGTCCGGCCCACAGCGTCGAGCCGAGCAGTCGCCGGGCCGCGGCGGGCGGTTCGACCGCGAGTTCCTCACTACGCACGACTCACCATTGTTCCCGACATCAAACGTAGCGGCTGTGCTGGCCGGAGCGCAGGGTGATCAGATCGTCGATGATCACCGCGGCGTAGCCGACCGCGACCAGCACCGCGAGCTGCGCCCAGGCCACCGACGCGACACCGATCGGGATGGTCGCGGCCACCGCGGCGGCAGCGATGAGCCGAGACCATGGGCGCGGCAGACCGAGGGCGAGCCGGAAACAGAATTGGCCGAAGAAATAGAGGGCGACACCGCCGGAGAGCGCCGATGCGGCCGCGATGGAGGCGGGTTCGTTGCCGTGCGCGATGGTCATATTGATGCCAGCCGCGGTGACGGTGATGCCGATAAGCAGCGGGTAGAGCGCGTAGCCGTAGGCGAGTACCGCGGGACGTGAGCGTTCTCGGTCCGGGACCGCGGCCAGCGCGAGCTCACCGCGGTCGTCATCGATACCGAAGTACGCCCACCACAGCACATAGGCCAGGCAGAGGCCGAGCGCGACGGTGGCGACCAATGGCACGGTGAGCTTCTCCCCCGCCAGACCGACGCCGATCGCGACCACCGATTCGCCGATGGCCACGATGATCACCAACCCGTTCCGCTCGCAGAAATGGCTGGCCCGCACCACGAAATCGCGGGTGTCGGCCAGATAGGGGCTGAGCACCTGCACCGCAAACGCCGCGCACCAGCACAGGTACTGCGACCATCCGTGCACGAAACCGCCCGCGAGTACGAGCGCCGCGGCGAGCGCGTTCAACGGCGCGATGCGTTTGATCGCCTGCGTAGCCGATGCGCCACCGCTGACCCAGAACAGCACGGTGTGCACGGTATTGACCAGGACGTAGCCGAGCCCGAATGCGAGGCCGGTGCCGTGGAAGGCGTCTGGGATGGCCAGTGCCAGCACGAAGAATCCGAACATGCCGATCAGCAGCAGGGTGCGGCGCTGCGAACTGTTCGGCGCCACTTCGTTGGTGAGCCAGACATATCCGCTGTACATCCACCAGATGACCCCGAACAGAACCATCACCTGCGCCAATGACGCCCACCCCGGATGGTGGGTGAAGACATGGGTCAACTGGGTAATGGTGAAAACGAAGACGAGATCGAAGAAGAGTTCCAGGGTGGAAACCCGGACCTGTCCCCCGTCCACGTCGGTTTGCGTGGTCTTGCTGTTCACGGCATGAGCGTAGAACGGTGCGCAGGGTACGGCGCGCCGAGTGGCCGGGGCTTTGCCGGAGGCGAACGGTCAGCCGTTCAGGCGGTCTCAGCCGAGCACATCCGTCCCCATGTACAGCCCCTTGAGCTTGTTCGGGTTGACCTGGAAACGCAGGTTGTGGATGTGACCATCGATGATGTCGTAGGTGAACGCCGCCACCGGATTTCCGTCGATGAGCGCCAGCGCGCCGAGTTCGCCATTGATATGCGCCGGTTCGAGTACTACGCCAGCGACGGTCGGCTTGGCGAGTACACCGAGAACCCAGCGGGCCACGTGGTCCGGGCCGTAGAGCGGACGCCGGGCCGCGGTGACCACGCCGCCGCCATCGGACCAAGAGGTCACATCGGGGGCGAGCAGATCCATCAGCGCGTTGAGATCGCCACCGTTACAGGCGGACATGAACTGTTCGGTGATATGCGCGCGCTCGGCCTTATCGGTGTCGAAACGCGGACGACGCGATTGCACATGTGAACGGGCCCGGTGCGCGATCTGGCGGACGGTGGCCTCGGGCTTGTCGAGGGTATCGGCGATTTCGGCATGGCTGTAGCCGAAGACCTCGCGCAGCAGGAATACCGCACGCTCCACGGGATTCAGGGTTTCCAGCACCACCAGCATCGCGGTGGAGACGGTATCGGCCAATTCGGTCTCCTCGGCGATATTCGGTGATGTCAACAGGGGTTCGGGAAGCCATGGGCCGACGTAGGTTTCGCGTTTGGCCTTGGCGGAGGTGAGCCGGTTCAACGAAAGGTTGGTGACCGTGCGCACCAGATAGGACTTGGGATGCTGGACGGTCGACTGGTCGGTTTCGTTCCACTTCAGCCAGGTGTCCTGAAGGATGTCCTCGGCATCGGTGACGGTGCCCAGCATCCGGTAGGCGGTGGAGAAGAGCAGCCGCCGGTGTTCGATGAAGGGATCCTGCGCGGGCGTAGCGTCAACCATTGGGCTCATGCTCCTGATCCAGGTCCGGATCTGGAAATCGAGATGTCCGGACGAACACGACAGCCGACCCGGCCGCCCGCCTGGGATGGCGGGCGACTGATCCGGGCCGGTTCCTCATGCGGTCTGGCGAGTCGCCTTGCCACCCTTGGACAGTTGGACCGAGACCGTCATCTTGTTGCTGAGCTTGAAGCTGGGTACCGGGCTGCTGCTCACACCTTCCTTGTACCGCACCGCGGCGCGCCCGGTCAGGTAGAACCGCCCCGGAGTGTCGTCGGCCTTGGTGAACTGGATGACCGCGTCCTTGCGGCCCAGGCTGACCGGCTGGTGGAAGTAGCCGAATCGGAACGGCTGCACCGACTTACCCTTCAACTGCCGCGCAATGGCATCGGCGGTGTAGGCGGCGGTCGGCAGGCCGGACTGGCAGGTGCCGTGGATCTGCCCCCAGGCCTGGCGCACCGCGGCGGCGTCACCGATGGCGTGGACAGTGGGGTGCGAGACCGAGCGCAGGGTCGGGTCGACCACGATCAGTCCGCGCGCGTCGGTTTCGATGCCCGCCTGTGCGGCCAGCGGTGAAACCCGGACGCCGGTGGTCCACAGGGTCAGATCGGCCGAGAGCAGTTCGCCATCGGCGAGTTCGACCGCATCGGGCAGCACCTTGGTGACCGCCTGGCCGATCTCGCGGGCGACGCCGAGCCGGTCGAGCGCCTTGTTCAGATAGGCGCGGGCCTTATCACCCATCATCGCGCCCGGTTCGGTGCTGCTGATCAGTGTGACCTTGGCGCCGGGAAAGCTTTCGGCGATTTCGGCCGCCGCCTCGATACCGGTCAGACCGCCGCCGCAGACCGCGACGGTGCCGCCATTGGCCGCGACCAGTGCAAGATGTTCGGAGAAACGGTGCGCGGTGCGCGGATCGTTCAGGGTCCAGGCGTGATCGGCGGCGCCGGGCACGATGCTGGTGTCGGTGCTACTGCCCAGTGCGTAGATCAGCTCGTCGTAGCGCAAGGTGGCGGTGCCGTCGAGGTAGACCCGCTGGGCCTCGGGATCGATCGAACTCACCCAGCCCTGGACGAATTCGATGCCCGAGCCAGCCAGGATCTCCGGAATCTGATTGTCGGCCAACTCCTGGCCTGCGGCGACCTGGTGCATGCGCAGCCGCTCGGTAAAGCGCGACGACGGATTGACGATGGTGATCTGCACATCGAGTTTGCGAGTCCGCCGGGCCAGCCGGATGGCGGCCAGCATGCCGGTGTAGCCCGCGCCGAGTACGACGATCCGCTGCGTGGTGGGCTCACCCGTCACCCGGCCGCGACCCCGCAACGAATCGCTACGCGATGCTGTATTCATAGTTGCTCCCATGGTCGGTGTCACCGGGGCAGGTTTCTCGGTTGGTGACGACCATGGGACAAACCACCTACCCTGGACGTGACAGTCGCATGATGTGACGCGCGTCACGCGCTGTTGATACCGCTGATTTCGACCTCTACCAGCGGAAACAACGGGATCAATGCTTTCCGAGCGCCTCGGTTCGGATCAACTGGAACAGGCTCGGGTTATCGGTCGTGGTGACCACGCTGACGATCTTGCGCGCGAACAGGTCGCCCTCGGCCAGTCGCAACAGCGCCGCGGCCAGGTCGACGCGCGCGGTGTACCGGTGATCGGCATGCCCCTCGACCATCGTGTAATCGGTGACGGCGGGCAGCGCGTACAACCCACCGGGACGCACCACCGTCCACTCCAGATCGCTCGCCGCCAACAGCGCCTCCATCCGCCGCATATCGTCGTAGAGCGTCTTGCCCATGACGCGCACGATGTAGGGCTGCAGCACCCGGTTGAACAGCAACCCGGCCTCCGAGTAGTGCTTCGGATCGACCGCACTCGATGAGACGGCCGCGATCCGGCGCACGCCGCGCCGCCGCATCGCGGCGATGATGTGGCGAATCCCCTCGGAGTAGGTGGTGATCTGCGCCTTGCTGTACGGAACGCCCAATGCGGACAACACCGCATCGGCTCCGGCGACGGCCGTATCGACCGAATCCGGTTGGTGGACATCACCAGCGAAGACCGTGAGCCGACCGTGTTCGATCGGGAACTCATCCGGACGACGGGTGACCGCGACGACGTCATGCCCCGCGGCAAGGGCCTGCTCGGTCAGCAGCCGCCCGGTGGAGCCATTGGCTCCGAAAACGATGATGCGCATGACTTACTCCTGATGTTCGGTATGCCTTCGACGCCGGCCCATCCGAGCGTCGGATCATACGGAAACCATAACAACTAATTTGAGAGTCATACAACATGACAGACGTAACAAAAGCGGAGGCGCGGCGACATCGGCAATCGGCCACTGCGGTCAAGGCGTCGCTGCGCGATCTGAACATCCAGCTGTCGCTGCTCAACCGGCAGTTCGGCACGAAGATGGCACTCGAGGACGCCGACTGGAACTGCCTGGACCTGATCAACCAGCTCGGCCCGCTCAGCCCGGGCGCCCTGGCCCGGCTGGCCGGAATGCATCCGGCGACCATGACCGGCGTGCTCGATCGCCTGCAGCGCGGGGGCTTCATCACCCGGGAACGCGATCCCGCAGCCGCCGACCGCCGCGCCGTCACCGTGCGCGCCACCCGAGACCGCAACCCGGAGCTCTACCCCATGCTCTCGGGCATGAACAGCCGCATGGACGATCTGTGCGATCGCTACTCCGAGGCCGAACTGGATCTGATCGCGGATTTCCTGCGCCGCACCGCCGCGGCCGGGCACGACGCGGTCGCCGAACTCGCCGACGACTGACCCACCGGAATCAGGGACGAAATCGGGATGCTCCCGGATGTGGGCGGTTAGTGCCGATCCCTACCGTCGTCGCATGTCTTCGGTTTCCCGGCCGCGCTGGTTGCGGCGGTTGCTCCTGATTGTCGGGGCGTTCGCGACGGTATTGCTGCTTTCGGTCGGCGGCTGCGTCACGTGGGTGTATCACAGCGCGGTCGTATCCACAGTCGGCAGTACCGATTTCAGCAATGAGCTCGCGATCCCGCCGCTGGCGCAGTCCCGGATCCGAGAAGATGGCACCCGCGTCTTCGAACTCGATATGCGCTCGGGGCGAAGGGAATTCCGTCCGGGGCAAGCCACCGAGACTTGGGGGTTCAACGGCGACTATCTCGGGCCGACACTGCGGGCCCGACGTGGCGAACGGGTGGAAGTCGAAGTCCGGAACAAACTCTCGGAGCCGTCGACCGTGCACTGGCACGGCATGCATCTGCCCGCCGCGATGGACGGCGGACCGCATCAGATGGTGCAGGCCGGTGGCATATGGACACCGCAGTGGACCGTGGATCAGCCCGCGGCGACACTCTGGTACCACCCACATCCGCACGGCGCGACCGAACAGCACGTCCGGCGTGGGCTCGCGGGCATGTTCCTGCTCGATGACGAGGTGTCCGAAGGACTTTCGCTGCCCAAGAACTATGGCGTCGACGATCTGCCCGTCATTGTCCAGGATGTGAAATTCCGTGGGAACCAGCTCGATTCGTCTCATGGCATATTCCGCGATATCGGTTTCCTCGGCGACCGGACCATGGTGAACGGCACCCTGACGCCGTATCGGAATGTCGGCGACGAACTCGTGCGGTTGCGGTTGCTCAATGCGTCGACCGCGCGGGTCTACACCTTCGGGTTCGCCGACGACCGCCGATTCTCCCTGGTCGCTACCGACGGCGGCCTGCTGGAACGCCCCGTCGCACTGGACCGGGTGCGATTGTCGCCGGGCGAGCGCGCCGAGATCGTGGTCCGGGTGCGACCGGGTGAGCGAACTGTGCTGCGCAGTACGAAACTCGATGCGGGGCTGGACTTCTGGGCGCAGCGCTTCGCTGGCGGTGACGACAGCTTCGACATCCTCGAGTTGCGCGCGGCGCCGACACTGCGACCCTCGCCCGAAATGCCGGTGGCACTGGCACATCCGTCGACCCCCGACGGTTCCGACTCGGTGACCGAACGCAACTTCGAGCTGCAGTTGAGCGGAATCAACGGCAAGCCGATGGCAATGGACCGAATCGATTTCACCGTCACCAAGGGTACGGCCGAGACCTGGACGGTGCACAACAGCGACGGCATGCCGCACAACTTCCACATCCACGATGTGCAGTTCCGAGTCCTCGAACTGGACGGCGCGCCGCCGCCGGATGCGTTGACCGGACCGAAGGACACCATTTTCCTGCCACCCAACGCGCGGGCGAAGATCGCGCTGCGGTTCGACGGACCCGCCGATCCGAACTCGCCGTACATGTATCACTGCCATCTGCTCTGGCATGAGGACCAGGGCATGATGGGCCAGTTTGCCGTGGTCGAGCCGGGACAGTCGGCCGGAACTCCGGCACATAACCAAAGCCATCACTAGACGCGAAGCCCGCGGCGCGCTAAATTCATCACACAGTGAATTCAACACCCGATGAATTGAGGCGTCTCATGACGGACCTGCACTCATCTCCCGCTGTAGAGGTACGCAACCTCTTCGTGCGCCGCGGCGGCCGCGAAGTTCTGCACGATATTTCGCTGACGATTCCGCGCGGCTCCATAACCGGGCTGCTCGGACCGTCCGGCTGCGGCAAGACCACCCTCATGCGCAGCATTGTCGGCACCCAGATCGTGGAATCTGGTGAGGTCTCGGCGCTCGGCATTCCGGCGGGCGCGGCGGAACTGCGGCGCCGGATCGGCTACGTGACCCAGGCGCCGAGCATCTACCCGGATATCAGCGTGCGCGAGAACGTCGCCTACCACGCCGCGCTCTACGGCCGCGACCGCGATGACACCGACGAGGCCATCGCCGCGGTCGGTCTGCTCGAAAATGCCCGTCAGCGCGGTGACGAACTCTCCGGCGGCCAGCAGACCCGCGCCTCACTGGCCTGCGCACTGGTCGCGCAGCCCGAGGTGCTGATCATGGACGAGCCGACGGTCGGTCTGGATCCCGTGCTGCGCGTCGATCTGTGGAAGCAGTTCCACGAATTGGCCGCGAACGGGACAACGCTCCTGGTGTCCAGCCACGTGATGGACGAGGCCGAGCACTGCGACAAACTGCTGCTGCTGCGCGAAGGCAAACTCCTCGCCCAACTCAGCCCTGACGAACTGCGCACCGAAACCGGTGAACAGAACCTCGAACAAGCCTTCCTCACCCTGATCACGATGGGACGTGCGGCATGACTACCACCCTCGTACCCCCACGCCGGATGCCGACCCTGCGCCCGTACGTCGCGACAACCGGGCGCATCCTGCGCCAGTTGCGCAACGACCACCGCACTGTCGCAATGATTCTCGTGGTTCCGGCGGTGCTGATGACACTGCTGTACTTCATCTATAAAGACACCCCGCCCAATCCGCTCAACCCGGTGCCGATCTTCGACCGCGTCGGTATGAGCATGCTCGGCATCCTGCCGTTCATCGTGATGTTCCTGATCACCGCGATCGCCATGCAGCGCGAGCGCACCTCGGGCACGCTGGAGCGGCTGCTGACCACGCCACTGTCCAAGCTCGATCTGCTCGCCGGGTACGGCACCGCCTTCTCCCTGGCCGCGGCCGCCCAGGCGGCGGTGGCGTGTCTGGTCTCCTTCGGTCTGCTCGGCCTGAATTCGGCGGGCAGTCCGGCCTGGGTGGTGGTGATCGCGATGGTCGACGCGATCTGCGGTGTGGCACTCGGTCTATTGGCAAGTGCCTTCGCGCGCACCGAATTCCAGGCCGTGCAGTTCATGCCGGTCGTGGTCGCGCCGCAGATCTTCCTGTGCGGGCTACTCGTTCCACGCGGGCAGTTGCCGGGCTGGCTGGAGGCGATCAGCAATGTGATGCCGTTGAGCTACGCGGTCGATGCGCTGCAACAGGTTTCGACACATCCGGAGGTCACCGGGCAGATGTTCCGGGATCTGCTGGTCGTGGCCGGATTCGCCATTGTCGCGCTGTGCCTCGGCGCGGCCACCCTACGGCGGCGGACCGCGTGACCGAGGCGACCAACGGCGATCGCGGCACCCGCTCCGGGCGTCGGCCAGGACAATCCGGCGCCCGCGAGGCGATCCTGTCCGCCGCCCGCACTCGCTTCGCCGAGGGCGGTTTCGATAAGACCTCGATCCGTGCCGTCGCCGCCGACGCCGGGGTCGATCCGGCATTGGTCCACCACTACTTCGGGACGAAACAGCAGTTGTTCGCCGCGGTGGTCGAGCTGCCGGTCGATCCGGAGGCGACGCTGCGCCGGATCGAGGCCGCACCGCTGGATCGGCTCGGGGAGACCATTATCGGCTCGGTGGTCGCGGTCTGGGACTCCCCCGCCGGTCCCGGGGTGGTCGCGGTGGTGCGCAGTATGCTCGCGGGCGGTGACGACGCGCTGGCCAGGACCTTTGTGCTGGATATCGTGCTCGAACGGGTGCGGGTGCGGATCGCGACGCCCGAGGATGACGGCCGAGCCCGGGTCGCTCTGGTCGGCACCCAGATGATCGGGGTGCTGGTCGCGCGCAAGATTCTCGAAATCGAGCCGCTGGCGTCCATGCCGCTGGCCGATCTCGTCGCCGCGGTGGGGCCTACTCTCCAGCGCTATCTCACCGGTGAAATCGATACCGCCACAACATGATCAGCGTTTCAGCGGGTACCGACCGAGTTGGCGCCCGCTCGGCGGATCGCTGCCATCGCTGTGCGGGTCGTACGAACGCCCGGTGGCACCCGCGATGGTGTGCCACCGAGCGCATGCCCGATCAGGCGTCGGCGTGCTGGCTGGTAAAGGCGGTGTGCTCCGCGTCGGTGACATCGCGGGCCTCATCGATCAGCAGCACCGGAATGCCGTTCTCGATCGGGTAGGCGCGGCGCAGGCGTGGGTTGTAGAGCGCGGTGGCGCCCTTGTCATCGCGGACCAACAGCAGCGGACCCTTGTCCTGCGGGCAGGCGAGCAGGCTCAACAGTGTGGCGTCCAAGGCGGTTTCCTCCGGCATGATCGATAACTTACCCGGCGCCTAGCACGGCTCCGCACCGGAACCGGCTGACGGCGACGGCTCCCGCCGGAACGAGATGTAGCGATGACCGAAATAGCTGGCGATCGCGACAAGTCCCATCACCACCACCGCCGACGGCTTACTCGGCAGGTGCAGTACCGAGACAGCCAGCGACAGCAACGCCATATTCATCAGCAGGCCACCGGAATTCACGCCGACGAACCGGAGGAAATCGCGGATCACGTGGCCGCGCACCCGGAAAACCAACGTCCGATGCAGTACGAATGCGATCACGATGCTGATGGCGTAGGCCAGCACCACCGCGACCGCAGGTGGCACGCTCGCGCCGAGGATCGCCAACCACATGACGGTCAGCCCCATCCCCAGCGCGGTATTCACGACGCCGACGGCCGCGAACGCGATCTCCTGCCGCTTGACGATGCGCAGCAGCGGTCCCGGGTCCTCGGACTCCGCTGGCCTCGGCACCATCGCCTTGGCGGCGTCCGAGCCCACCGGATCTCCCGCGCCCGCATTCACCGAATTCGCCGCACCCGTGGTCACCGGATCGCGTCTGCCAGATCGGGCTGGGCCGTCGCCGGTTCCGGCGTCTCCGCATCCGCGGTCGCCAGGTCGGCGGGCTCGTCATCGGGCCGCCGACTCCGCAGATACAGCCACTGCAGCACACCCAGTCCGGCCAGGCCGAGCACCGCGGTAGCGCCGCCGATCTTCCAGCCGGGCGGACGCCAGCTCACGACCAGGTCGCCGTTCTTGGTACCGGCCGGAACATCCACGGTCACAAAGATTTTCGCGACCACCCTGATCGGAACATCCCTACCGTCCAGCGTCACCCGGTAGCCCGGCCAGCCGAGCCGCGCGAAGACGATCTGCCCGCCGTTCTCCGAATTCACCCGCACCCGGCTGGTCATATCCGATTCCGAGACCGAGGTGGCGGTCACGCCCGTCGTATCGGCGACCCGGCCGTTCTGGGTGGAGACCAGCCCGTTCTCGCGCTCGAGCACCGCGATATAGCGCTCATGGCCCGGGTAGTCGACCCACTTCCAGCCGGGCGGCGCGGGTTGGTTGCGTGCATCCGGGTACAGCGCTCGTTGCAGCACCACCCGGTCCACCTTCATCAGATCGACGATGGTCCGGCCGGTGGTCGGTTCGGTCGCGAACGCGCGGCGATAGGCATCCGGGCAGACACTGGTATCCCAGCGCATGCACAGCATGTCGCCGAACCAATAGTGCCCGTTCGGGGTGTAGCCGCTGACGTAGGTCAGCTCGAGATCCTTGGCGTAGTTACCGAATACCAGCGATCCGTACGCGCCCTGCAGTGTGCGCTCATTGGGCTGGATCAGTCCGCGATCGGCGAGTTGCAGTGTGGTGCCGGGGAATTTGGGGAAGGCGCGCTTCATCTCGGCGCGGTTCTCCGGCAGATTCCAGCTCATCGGCGTCGGCTGCACCATATTCACCTGGAGGAATGCGATCGGGAACACCGCAACGATGGCCAACGCGCAGGCCGCGGCCGTCCCCCGGTTGCGGCCGAGCCACACCACAGCGGCCCCGAGTGCCGCGACGGCGGCCACCGAGACCAGATGCCAGCCGATGCGGTGCGGATCCGCCGAGAAGGTCCGCGCGAGCAGCAGTCCGAGCAGCAGCGCACCGGCAATGCCGCGCCGCCGCCAGTCCGCGAAGGTGGCATAGCGCCCGAGCAGCACGCACACCAGCACCAGCAGTCCGAGCGCCAGCATCGGCAGCACCCGGGCGGGCCAGCGCAGCGGGCCGATGGTGCCGGGTCCGGCGGTCCACATCAGCGCCATGATCGCGTCGACTTGACCTTGAAGATGCTCAGCCGCACCAGCGGGTGGGCGACCCTGTTCTC
>NZ_JBEXLC010000200.1:0-13420 GCF_040609795.1 Nocardia sp. NPDC004604 | reverse complement strand
AAAAGAATTATTTGCTAATATGCAAATTCCTACATCAGAAGACTGGAAATCATTACAACAACAAGTACAAGAATATGGTTTATATCATGCTTATCAAAATAGCACATTAAATACAACTCAAAACCTCGCCGGCCTGCGGGCGAACGAGGCCCGATATTTCAGGAACAAGTACGGCCACGACTTCACAGTGGAACCTGCGGGAGATGCCGAATCGACCGTCGACTGGGTGAGCCGGATCCTCGAAGAGGAACGCGGCATCGTCATCTCGTCACGGCCCCTGGAAGCCACGGCGTTCGAGGTGGCGAATATTCGCTTCGCCTATGTCTTCTACGAGAACGGGCTCGCCATCAACGTCATGTATTCCGTCGACGGCAGCGACAAGCGGGCGGTCGGATTCAAACTCTCCGAAGGGATGGACGTCCCCGAGGAACTCGGCTCGTTCAAGTTCGCGAGGCAGAAGTCGAAGTTGGCCGGGACGATTCGCGGCTCCTACTTCGTCATCAAGAACGAATACTGACCGCCGAACCGGACAGCAACGACAAGAGACCTTCGGTCTGCAAACTACTCTCATGAACGGCGCCAATGCGATCGGCAACCTTGTGGGACGCGCGGCAATCACACAAGCGGGCGTAGGGAACGTGTTCTTCATCCAGTGACACCGACTCGGGCATGGCCGGCAAGTCGAGTTATCGAACATGTGTTCTATATTTGAGGTAGGCTGCTGCGGGTGAACATACATTCGACCGCGCTGGCGCCGGATGCTCGAACACCAGGATGGCCGGAACTGGCCGATGTCGATTTGCTACGCACCCTCGTCGAAACCGAACGCCGCCGGAGGCGACTGGATGCTGCCATGCGCGCGGCCGTCGCCGAAGCCGAGCGTCGTGGCCTCGCCGCAGACACCGGCTATCGGGACACCGTGGAGCTGTTGACCGACCTGCTGCGGATCAGTGCTGACGAAGCGCGCCGGCGAATCGAATACGCGGCTCCGCAGGTCCGCTCGCGTACCAGAAAGAAGTGGAGGGTGCTGGCGGCCGCGAGCTGAGGCCGAGCCCGGATGCGTCGAGCTCTGAAAGATCAACGAGCCGAGCTCATCTCGACCGGACGAACGAGGATCGAATTCGAGCATGGCTGTGATGTTCGAAGTTCATGCATGGATCACGCGGTAACGCAGATGTGTGGCATCGCGGCCTTCGAGCGAGCGGCCGAGTTCTAGTTCGATGTGGCCTTGTCCGGTCGGTTCGAACAGAATCCGGGCCGCGGCGCCGGTAGACGAACGCACTCAACTGCGGAGTTCCGTGCGTTACCGAGGTGGCACGGAAGCCAGCTGGCTACCCGCGATCCGGTCACCAGCATCTTCTCCAGCCCCCAGATCGGTTCCAGGATCGGCACGTTCCGCTCCACGCCATCGATCTGGTCAAGATCAAGACACTGGCACGCGCCGGCGTGCCCCTGGCGCGTGTCAAGCAATTGCTCACCGCGAACTCCAACGAGTTCGCGGCTGCAATCGCCGAGATCGACTGCATGCTCGCCGAACGCGCCGAGGAGATCCGCCGAACCCGCGAGCAGATCGCCGAATTGGGCTGCGGCGACCGCCTGTTCGTATCCCCCGACGTCGCCGACTACCTCGACCGCCTGCAACACCTCGGGGTAAGCGAACGGGCGGTGCAGATGGAACGCGACATCTGGATTCTGCTGCAATCTGTCGCCCCCGAACAGGCCGCGGAGTGGGCCACCGACAAGCTCGACGCCATCAGCGATCCGCAATTCCAGACCATCTACCTCGACTACGACGCGGCATTCGACTGGTCCCCCGACGACCCACGCCTGGTGGACCTCGCCGACCGCACCCGTGGCAGACCGCCAGGCCCACCGGAGCAACCGGCCGGACAACCCCGACACTGGACCCGAAACTGACCCGCCTGGTCAGCGAATCCGTCGGAATCACCTCGCCGGCCTGGGAACGACTAACACGGATCGCACAAAGGGCGACCGATGAGTAATATTCCCGCTTCCCCGACACGGACCATGGGTAGGCGAGTCGACTCTCTGACTCCACCGTATCTATTCCCTCCGAACACGCCCACCCGCTACAACACCCTCGTCATCGCCGCCATCCAACGGCGCGAAATCACCGCCACATAGCACTGCGAGTCACAAATAAATTGGTACGTGAAGCAGATCCGCGGGTCCGAGCTCCGTCCCCTCCTTGCGCCCTACCTCTACGGCGACATGCCGGACGTCGAACGATTCTGCAAGATGTGCGAGGCCCTGCTGCCGCACCGCCGCACCGACAAACGAGGCCGATCCAGGCTGTACTGCGACAACGCCTGCAGGCAACGCCACTACCGGCGCCGTAAGAAGCTGGACGCTTCGCGAATCAATCCGAGGAAAGGAGATATGTGCCGGAGAAGGTCGCGCCGTCGAACCGCGCGGCGCCCGCGAACCTCACATCGTTGAAACCAACGTTCTCGAGATATGCGGTTCGGAAATCGAAATTGCTTGTTGACCAGCTGTATTCGGAATCGCGCCGGAGATGGTCCGCGATGACGCGGACGATGGTTGCGCGCACTTCTCTGTCGTTGTGCCGGTATTCGAGGTGGCGCTCCTGGTCGTCGGCGCGGGTGCCGTCGGCGGTAGCGCGGTGGTGCTTGAGGACCAGCTTGCTCTGATGGTTGGCCCCGAGTTCGGGACTGTAAGGCAGGCGCAGGTAGCCACACAGGACGTCGATGCATTGCTGGCGGCGCAGTCCATCGGATTCGTCGGCCACGCCGGCCATCGCGTAGACCCCGGCGATACGAAGCGCGACATCGGTGGCACCGAGCTGGGCAGCCGCGGCACCGAAGCGTTCGACGAACCGGCTCTGCTCGATATCACGTTGGCGCCGGTAGGCGATCACCAACGCGACCACCCCGCCAACCCCGGCAACGACGGTCAACGCGATCCGGGTGACATCGATCTCGGCAGCGGCCTTGGTCGCATCGACCGGGGTGATCCAGCGCAGGAATCTGTAGGCAGCGAACGCGACGAACAATCCGCCGCAGAGCGCAAGGAAAACCGCCGGGAACAGGCCGATTCGTCCGGCGAAGCGACCAATTGCCTTGTTGCGCTTTCCCATCCACACGAGCACCGCTCGATTGTGCTTGAAACCCTGTCTAACCGCTCGTAGTTCACACGCCGGAGGCTGATTCGTCGTGGTACCAGTGTCGAAAAATCGATCGATTCTCGGACACTCTGGTTTCTCGGGTTCAGTTCCAGGGAGTCGGCCCAGTCTGCGATTCCCACGCTGCGAGGGCTTTTGCTGGCATGAGCAGGATCCCGGCCTTGGCCGCGTACGCGCGGGCTTGCGAGGTGAACGCGTGCGCGGTGGTCACCACGGCCGCTACGTCGGCGCCGTGGATGGTGTGCGCGGTTCCGCCGAAGCGTTGCACGTCTTGGCTGCCCACGCTGCGGCCGTTGCGGTATCGCTTGGCCTGCAACACGATCCGCCGACCATCCGGTGCCCGTGCGATTACATCGGCGCCCAGATCACCGGATCCGCCGACCACCCGGACGTCGGTGCAGCCGTCGCGGCGGCACAACGCGGCCAGCGCCTCCTCGAACTCGGAGGGACTCAGCGAGTTCTGCCGTAGCGCGGCCAGCACCCGCGCGTCATCGCGAGCACGCTCCTGGCGGCGATGCCGCACCGTCAGCACAGCGGCGATGGCGGCGACCGCCAGCACACACACCCCAACAGAGGCGAGTGTCACGGCTTGCCGTTCGGCGATGTCCGCGACCTTCGGTGCAACCACCAGCGCGGCGATGGCGGCCATGAACATGAACGCCGCCGCGTTCGATCCGCGGCGACTACGTCGTCTTCCCATCCCGGTGCCCCCTCAACAGCTCGCCCGCTCTTCCTCGGCCTGGCGCAAGCGCCTGGCCGATCCTTCGATTGTCACGGCTACCGCCCGATTCCACTCACTTTCGGAGGTCAGGAAACGGCCCGATTCGGCCCGGCCGCAAGACGATTCGACGTAACAGACAGCGTTCGATGCGGCGCAAAGCTCGCCAATGTTGTCGGTGCCGGAGTCCACACTGGATCCCGCGATCAGTCTCAGCCAGCGAATCACTCTGCGGCTGCCGAGATCAGAAGGGGGATCGCGGGTGTCAGAAGGGCCGTGGTTGGAGCGGACGGTATTGCTCGGTGGGTCCGGCAAGCGGACCACGAACGGTCCTCTACGGGTGTACCTGCCGTACGAGGGCTTCTCGAACAAACCCTGGATCAGGGCGGTCGTGGGCAAGGGTGTACCGATCAAACCGATCGTTCACGACCACCTCAAGGTCTGGGAGCTCAGCGCCAACCACTTGCTGCCCTTGGCGGCGGCGATGGCCGACCGGTACGGAGAGATCGAGATGCGACTACAGGTCTCACCGACGATGACGTGCAGCCACAGCTGCCAGACCGCTCGCCCGGACACGGTATGGGAGTGCGTGTGCGAGTGCGGCGGCCGTGACCACAGCGGCAAAGGCACCTACGGCGACTGGTACCCCACGGGCCGATTCCGCATCGAGCGCCAGGGCGAGATCGAAGTACGCCACATACAGATCCAGCGCGGGCAGATCCCTCTACCGCCGGACATCTCACCCACCGCTCTCGAACGCGCCCTACCCACATCCCCGCCGCAGCCTCCGCCAGCACAGCGGGACAGCGCGCGACCACAGCTGCGGCTGATTCCCACGACACCACCCACGCCGCAGCCTCAGGCCGTGCCCGCGGCACCGCCGACTTTGGAGCCTCGGACGGCGTTTCCCCGGCCGGCCGCTCCGCGTGATCTCGGGCGGGATCCCAGCGATACCGCAGACCGCCACCAGCCTGAACCGCCACTGCCGGTTGCCATTCCAGAACCACACAAGCCCGGGCGGACCAGGCCACTCATCATCGCGGCGGCCGTGGTCGCGGCGATCTGCCTAGGCGTGTGGCTAGTTCTTCCCACCGACTCGCACGACGCGCCTCGGGGAACGAGCACCCCGGAAACGGTCCAGCAGGACAGCCCAGAACCTGCACCACCGCCCGTGGCCGAGGAGCCTGCCCCACCGGCGCCACCGGTTCAGGCCCCACCACCAGCCGCGCCCCCGCACGGGTGCTACCCGTTCCAGCCGAACTGCTGAGCCGCATCCCGGCTGGTGCGATCTGTCGGTGCCCGTGCGTAGGGCGGCCGACCATGCCGTACGAGTAAGAGGGAACTCGAGGGTTATCTCTTAAATGGCCGTTTTACCTGCGTTTTCTCTCGCCATATGTCCCAGTTGACGCCATCCTTAACGGCACCCCGTTCGGTGTGCTTCGCACCGATGCGCTGCTACCAAGTCCCAACTGAGGACGTTCGGTCGTCCCATCCCATGCTTCGTAGCTCGTCCCAATAGAACTTTCCCGTTCCGTTAGGATTCTCCAGCGTCAGAGTCGACCCTCCCCAGTCAACATGTTCGTAGAGCACCGTGATCCGGTTCATTGTCGATATTGAGGAAATGACGTCGTTCCAGTCGCTCAGCCCGAATGATCCTCGTCCGACGTCGCTCAGTTTGTGATAGCCCCGATCCTTGGGGAGCGATATCTTTTCGCCTTCGAATCCGAAGTGTTCGTAGAAGTACGTTGTGTCGATGTCGTAGTTGGCCAACACGTCCACACTTGCGCCGCCTCCCTGCGTGCGCGGTGGGCGCCCGGCCACGATGTCAGGCCCGCCCGCTGGTCGTACGCCGCCCTCGGGCTGATATCCGCCGTACTGGTAGTTTTCAAGAGCGTTTGAGAGGTAGGAGTGCTGCCATACCTCCTCGACCAGATGTCGGTCGTCGATGGCGACGATATGGTCTTTCTTAGGGATGAAGTGCAGTTCGACTCCGTCGAATCGGTTGATGTCGGGCGGGTCGTAGAGAGTGCCGCTGACGAGAATGGGGAGGTAGGGGGCTTTGTGCTTTGTTGGAAATTCGGTGTGTGTTCGATTTCTAAGTTGTTCCGGACCGAGGATGGTTTGCTTGGATCGCGCTGAGGCCGCCGTGTCCGCCCCTGCAATAATCGTGACAAGGGTTTCCAGGGCGTCGATGTTCTTTGTTCGTAGTTGCGAGGTGGCTTCCTGAGTGGTTATCGCGCCACCAGCCAGCGCAGACAGTATTTCTTTGGTCGCGTCGTTCGGTTGCTCGGACATCCGTACAGCCTCCTTGGAACGCTACTGTTCTCGTTGCGGCCTTGAGCGAGGACTATCGCGCTAATGCCTTCTCGACGATCCCGCCGTGGCGGCCTTGACTAGGTAGTGCGTCGAATCGTGTGGCGTCGCACCGCCGTCGATTGCTTTGGCGATTACAGGCGCGATCGCCACACCGGGTGCGGGAGAGAAGTATGGTGCCAGGTCGAGGTGCCCCAGAATGGTACGCCAACGTCGCGAGGAAACTGAGTTGGTCAGCTTCCGCAAGTCTGTCACTTCGACCAGCCACGCCGCCCGGCACGCTGCTGGGCAACGTGCCGGCACCGACATCGCCGCCGTGCTGCGCGACGGTGACGAGCGCGCCCTGCACGCGGCCTGGCACACCTTCCACCACATCCGGCACCCGCGAGCTGTTGGCCAAGCTCGACGCGGGCGAGGTCCCGCTCGCCGATCCGGAGATCGACGTCGCGGCGCACATGCGCGCCGAACTGGCCCCTCACGGACGAACGCGGATGACCGTCTTCCCCTTGCGTCGCCTGGTCGAGTTGAAGGCGGCGACGGCGTCGTCGAGGGTCGCAACTGTGCCGATATTCGTCCGCACTCGTCCGTCCCGCACACGCTGGGCGATCTCGCCCAACTGAGCACGGTCGGACACGACGACGAAGTCGATCGCCAGTCCGTCGGCGGGCCGAGCCTCGGGCGGCCCGGTGACGGTCACCAGCGTTCCTCCGGCTCGAACCAGACCCGCGGACCGCTGCTGGATGTCTCCGCCGAGGACATCGAAGACCAGATCGACTCCGCCGACCTCTGCCAGAGAGTCGTTCTGAAGGTCGACGAACTCGCGCGCCCCGAAGTCGAGCGCGGTCTGCCGGCTGGCCGCGCGCCCGGTGCCGATGACGTAGGCGCCGGCCTCACGTGCGAGCTGGGTTGCCATCGACCCGACTACGCCGGCCGCACCGTGCACAAGGACGCTCTGCCCCGCCTGAAGACGGCCGTGCTCGAACAGCCCCTGCCACGCGGTCAAGCCCGCCATCGTGACGCCAGCGCCCACCGTGAAATCAATGTCGCCCGGCAGCGGCGCGAGATTACGTGCCTCGACGACTACGTACTCCGCCAGCGTGCCGTCGCGAGTCCAGTCCGTGAGCCCGAACACCCGCTGCCCCACCGACAGCCCGGTTGTGCCATAGCCGAGAGCGCTGACCACCCCGGCCAGCTCGTGCCCGGGGATCGACGGCGTCCGGTCCCGACCGAGCCGATCGATCCAGGTCGAGGGCCACTCCAACTCATCGCCAGTGAATCCCGACGCATGAACCTCAACGACGACATCGCCGTAGCTCGCGCCCGAGAGGCTAGCGAACCTCGCCGCATCCGGATCGGGCCGCTCCACCAACGTCATCCCAGCCGTTCCAGCGGCCGGATCCGTCACCACGATCGCCTTCATGTGAATACCTCCCTGTATCCAGGCCGTGCGGCCACACTCTGCGGGGGGCGGGATTGAGCGTGAAGCAGGCTTCCATCACCTCGGGGTCTCAAGGATGTCGGTCGACACTGACATCGTCCGCCTCTACGGCGACGACCGCGACCAGCTCGCGGTAGCCCTCGGCGAAATCACCGGCGTGCAGGGCCGCAGGCCCTGGACGCCCGAAGCTTCAATGATGCAGGCCTGCACCGACGAGCCCCGCCGAGTGACCTGGATGCTTCCCCGAATCCCCCGTACTTCGCGCAGGATCATCTCCGTCTCGACATAGCGCTGGTACCGGTACGCACAGCCGATGATGCATAGCCAGATCCCGCCAAGGCCTGCGGGGAACACGCACTGTAGCGGGATGGTGGTCCACAACGTGTGAAGGTCAGGCGCGCGGTGTACTTGCGCAACCATTCCACCAGCGTCATGGTGCCGACCGCAGTGCCGAGCTGGATCTCGCGGATCCGGCGCGCCTCGGCGACCCCGACCACCTCGGCCAGCTCACATCAGCGCACCGCGGCCTCGCAGTCGTCGAAAGTCTCCGACGTCGACCGTCGATGCCCGGTCTCGTCGTAGTAATGGAACGGAGCCTGCCAGGCGATCGACCCGTTACTACGGGGCCGCGGGCGTGGTGTGAGCATGAAGCCTCCAGAGCCAGTGGGTGCCCTGAGAAGCCGTTGTGACCGCAAGTGGTGACGTGGTGACACATGTGGTGACATACACGTCCACACCAGGGTAGCTCACGCTACTGACCTGGCTTTTTCGTGGAGCGGATGACGGGATTCGAACCCGCGACCCTCACCTTGGCAAGGTGATGCGCTACCAGCTGCGCTACATCCGCACGCGCTCGATGTGGTCGGAACTCGGCCGCATCGGCGTGCGTCCAAAACTGTAGTCCGACATCGGCCCCAAATAAAAATCGGACATTGTTGGCAGGGGCTTCGGGTGCCGGGGATGCGGTTCGGTCAGCGAATGCTCTGGTCGGCGGGGGTTGGGATGAAGGCTGCGGCGTGGTCGGCAGCCCATTCGGCGTAGGTGCGGGGTGGGCGGCCGAGGATTTGGCGGACGTCGTCGGTGCGGATGGTATTGCCGCCCGCGCGCACATAGGCCTGGCCCGCCAGTGCGCCCTCGACGAATTCCGGGGACATGCCTGCCGCGATCATGTGTTCGCGCGCAATATCTTCCGGCATGTCGACCACCTCGAGCGGATGGCCGAGGACGGTCGCAAGTGCTGCGGCTTGGTCTGCGGTGGTGAGCAGTTCGGGGCCGGTGAGGGTGTAGACGCGGCCGGTGTGGCCGGTGGTCGTCAAGGCCTCGACGGCGACCGCGGCGATATCGCGTGGGTCGATGACGCCCTGACTGCCGGTACCGGTCAGATTCGGCACGGGCTGACCGGACCGGATGGCATCGGCCCAGCTCAACGTGTTGGAGGCGAAGCTGGACGGTCGCAGGACGGTCCACTCCAAACCGCTCGCCCTGGCCGCTTCCTCGCCGGGAATATGCCACGTGCCGACCCGGCCGAGGCCGGGTTCGCCGGTGCCGATGGCGGAAAGTTTGACGATGCGGCGCACGCCGACCTCGCGGGCCACGGCGACCAGCGCACGGTCGGTCTCGGCATATTCCGGGCCGAGCACACCCACGATGAAGGCCGCCGCCGCGCCGGACATCGCGGCGGCCATCGAGTCGAGGTCGTGGTAGTCGCCCCGGGCCAGCTCCACTCCGGCGGGCACCTGCGCCCGGTCCGGATCGCGGGTCACCGCACGGACCCGCTCGCCGCGGGCGACCAGCTGACGGATGATTTCACTGCCGATGGTGCCGGTGGCACCGGTGATCACGATCATGCGGCCAGCCTGCCGCCCGGGCCACCTGGGTCGATAGGAAATTTCGGCACGTTTTCGGTCGCTGTATCCGGCTGTGAGCTGCTTACAGTGGGTCCGGTGACCATGCCGACCGCCGACCTCACCGAGTCAACGGTGCCCGCACCCGAAGCACTGCGGCCGTGGATCACCGAATTCGGCAGCATCCCGACCGGCACGGATACCTCCGTGCCGTACACGCATGTACCGTATGCCGGGACAACGATCGTGCTGCGCGACCGCCGCGACACACTCGTCGTCGGGCCGCAGACCCGCGCCGCCTACTCGGCCGCGGATAAGCCCGCCGGATGCACCCGTCTGCGCTTGGCCCCCGGCGCCACCCGGCAACTGCTCGGCGTCCCCGCCGCCGACCTCGCCGATCGCGTCGTCCGCCTCGCCGACCTCCCCGGCGTCGCCGCCGATCTGGCACACGAACTCGTCGCGCTGCCAACCGAAGATGTCCTGCCGTTCCTGGAAGCGATTCTCCCGCAACGCATCTCCGAAGATCCGACCCAGCGCGCACACCGTGAACTCCTCCGCGACGCCGTCGCCGCCATCGCCACGGTCCCGACGGTCCGCGGACTCGCCGCCGACCTCGCGGTCAGCGAGCGCCAACTCCGCAACCTCTTCACCGCCGGAATCGGTGTCTCCCCCAAGCATTTCGCCCGTATCGGCCGCGTTCGCCGCATCATTGCCAGCGCGGGCAAAACCCCGTGGTCCCAATTGGCCACCGCCACCGGCTATTACGACCAGTCCCATATGACCGCCGACTTCCGCACGCTCATGGGCGTCCCCCCGACCTCCTTCCTCCGCGGCGATCTCCCCGCCCCCAGCCGTTGCGGAATCCCCTGGTCCTGAGGCTCAGTGGGTTCGACGTTGGGCGGCGCGCCGGGCCATCTCCGCCCGCTCGAGCACGGCGGCTTCGGCGGGGGTGGGGGCGGTGCCGCCGATGCGAGCGGGTACCCACGGTTCGCCCGCTGGCATCGGGTAGTTTGCCTGAGCGTCCGCCAGCAGTTCGCTCATCCGAGCGCGGAGTTCGACCGTTAGATCGTCGGTCGGGTCGACGGGCGGGATCGGGTCACCGATGCGGATATTGATCGGAAAACGATGGCGGCCGAGTTGCTTCGAGAAGCCCTTGGTCCAGATGCGATGGGCACCCCAGATGACGATGGGAATGATCGGGACGTCTGCGTCGATCGCCATGCGCGCGGCACCGGACTTGAATTCCTTTAGTTCGAAGCTGCGGCTGATGGTCGCCTCCGGGTAGACCACGACCAGCTCACCCGCACGCAGCGCCGCGACCGCGCGACGGTAGGAACCCGCGCCCGCGCTGCGATCGACACCAATTGCCTTGCAGTGCTTCATGAGAAAGCCGACGATGCCGTGTTCGAGTTCGGCCTTCATCATGAAACGAACATTGCGCCGCGAATTGCGCCCGACCAGACCGACCTCCATGAAGTCCAGGTAGGCGGTGTGATTCACGGCGATGACGGCGCCGCCGGTGCGCGGAATCCGGTCCTGTCCGGCGATATCCACCCGCAGCCCCTGCACCACGAAGAGCGTGCGGACCAAGCCCGTGAGAATGTCATAGACCGGTTCCCGCGACATGGCTTCCCCTACAGCGAACCCTCGGCTGCCCGGCGCGCCGCCTTCTCCTCGGCCTCGGCGGCGTCCATGGCATTGGCTGCCTCGAGGGTGGGCGCGCTGCCGCCCAAACGTGCTGGCACCCAATAGGCGCCGGGTTCGTGCACATAGTCCTGCTGCAGATCCAGCAGCATCGCCTGCATGGTGCTGCGCAGCTGAGCGGTCAACTCGGCGGCGGGTTCATAGGGCTGGATCGGCTCGCCGACCGCGATGGAGATCGGCGTATTGGTGCGACCCAGACGCTTCGGGAAGCCCTTGGTCCACACCCGCTGAGCGCCCCAGATGACGATCGGGATGATCGGCACATCTGCCTCGATCGCCATGCGCGCGGCACCGGACTTGAAGTCCTTGATCTCGAAGCTGCGGCTGATGGTGGCCTCGGGGTAGACGCCGACCAACTCGCCTCTGCGGAGGTATTCGACCGCCGCCTTGTACGAGTCGGCACCGGCCGCACGGTCCACCGGAATGTGTTTGAGCGCCCGCATGATCGGGCCGGAGATGTTGTTGTCGAACACCTCCCTCTTGGCCATGAAGCGGACATACCGCTTGGGGGTGCGCGCCGGCAGACCCGCGTAGGTGAAGTCCATGTAGCCGGTGTGGTTGATCGCGATAACGGCACCACCGCGCGCGGGGATACGTTCAGCGTCCTTGACGGTGAACTTCAGACCTTCGACGAAGAAGACGGTACGGGCCAGCCCGATGATCGTCCGGTAGACGGGTTCCACAATTCCGCTAGCGTAGTCGCTGACTGTCCCATCCGGCAGAGCCGCCGCATCCGCGCGCGTGCCGGACCCGTCGCTCATATGCCGAACGCCTACGAAAGAGGACCCTCGAAGTGGAACGTGCACGCCCGATATTGCGTGAACACGACCGGAAGGACCCGCGGACACGAAGGGCGCTCCTCGCCATCACGACTGGCCTGGCACTGACCAGCGCTGTTCTGCTCACCGGATGCGACTCCGTCTCCGGCATACCCGGTGACGAGCCGCCCCACACATCGGCGAAGACCACGACCCCGTCGGCCGCGATTCCGACCACGGCCACGCAGGCATTGGCGCAAGCGTTCAGCGTGCCGGTCGGTGAGGTCCGCGGTGTGCCCGGCGCGGCGGATGTCGTATCGCGCTTCGGCGCGGCACTCGAGCGGTCCACACCCGCCGAACTGCAGTCCAAGTGCTGGATGATGGCCCCGGGCAATGTCAGCGATATGTCCGCCGACAGGAAGACGATCCTGACCGCCATCGCACAGCCCGCGACGGTCACGAAGAGCAGCGTCAGCTGGCAGAATGCGGGCACCACGATCAGCTTCGACCGCGCCGCGATCGAGTCGGGCAGCAAGAACTCGAACCAGACCGTCTGCCCGTGGGTGGCCCAGGACGGCGCCGACCCCGGCCCCAATGAGGCCGACGCCAGGCATACCGTGCGCCGCTATCTGGCCCGTTTCGTCGGCACCCCGCTCGATCCCTCCGATAAGGAGGGCACCTATCCGCTGGTCTGCAAGGCGAGCCCCGCGAACTGGGATCCCACTGGAACCGGCAGCCCGACATCCGCACCGCTGGCCAATAACCCCGGCAGGCTGACCGGCATCACGAAATTCACCGATCAGGAGATCCGTTCGGAGCGACTGCGCGCGGATTACGTCACGGTCGAAGTTCCGGTCACCAACTCCTCCGGTGTGACCCAGACCCGTACCTTCACCCTCACCGAGGGGTCCGAGGGCTACTGCATCGGCGACATTTCCGCCTAACCACTACCCTGGGTGGCTGGTAACGGTCAGGAGGAGCAGCTCGTGCAGATCACCAGCGTCGGACACGCCGGATTCCACATCCGCACCGCGGCCGGGTCGATCCTTTGCGATCCCTGGGTCAATCCCGCGTACTTCGGTTCGTGGTTCCCGTTTCCGGACAACACCCAGTTGGACTGGGATGAGCTGGGCAATTGCGATTTCCTGTACGTCTCGCATCTGCACCGCGACCACTTCGACGCGGCGCACCTGGCCGAACATGTCAACAAGGATGCGACCGTACTGCTGCCGGACTATCCGGTGCCGGACCTGCGGCGCGAACTGGAGAAGCTGGGCTTCCACAAGTTCTTCGAGACCCAGGATTCGGTCAAGCACCGGGTGAGCGGTCCGGGCGGCGAGATCGACATCATGATCATCGCGTTGCGCGCGCCCGCCGACGGTCCGATCGGCGACTCCGGGCTGGTGGTCTCCGACGGTGAGACCACCTGTTTCAACATGAACGATGCCCGTCCGGTCGATATGGATGTGCTGCACGACGCGT
>NZ_JBEXLC010000199.1:0-13760 GCF_040609795.1 Nocardia sp. NPDC004604 | reverse complement strand
CACGTCGATGGCCATCGTCCGGAAGGACTTGCCGGTAGGGGCAGCCCCCCAGAACTCGGCCACCGGCATACCGGTCGCCTCGCCGCGCACGACCATCAGATCGTCGACCACGTGAATGGCGACGACCTCCCATGTCAGATCTGGAACGGTCTTCCCCATGGCCTGGAACACCTCGGCCAGTTGGTCGCGGGTCAGGAAATCCTGGTTCGTGTGGTACGACCGGTAGTCGTCGTTGCAGGCCTCGGCCAACAGCGCTGAGACGTCCTTCTCTGCCGGCCTGTTCAACGCCGCGTAGAGCGGGGCGGAGATCTTTCGTGCCTGCTCCACCGTCATTACCGATTCGTCGCTCTTGGTCATGGAAAGCACTCCTTGTCACCAGCATTACCCGATCCGAGCCGTGTGGCCTCGGAGAATCGACAGCCTGCCCGATCCGCCGCGGCAGCGGCACCACACGTTCGGGTGAGGCGGTCGAAAAGTCGGCCCGGTGCAGGTGCCCGCGATTGTCAGCTCGATCGGCGCGCCAACTTGTCGAGTGGGGTTCGTGGCGAGCGGCAGCACCCGATCGCGGCGAGGTCATCAGTTGAGGTGTTCCCGGCCCGCGTGCATGCCGGTCAGCAGTGCGGTGAGAATGCGGGTGAGCTTCGGTTCGACATCGACCACGGCGTGCGCGAGTTCGGGGCGGGATTCGTAGAGCGCGCGCAATCCGGTGCCGGGCGCGGCCATCTGCCACAGCGCTCCGGCCATGCTGGTTGCCGTGGAGACCACGTCGATGGCCGCAAGTTCACTGATGCCGAGTAGCTGTCCCAATGTGGTTGTCAGCGAAGCGACTTCAGCCAGGACGTCGGTCTTGAATGTGTAGGCGGCCTCGAGTGAGACGTTGCGTTCCAGGTTCATCGGCGCCTGGGCGAGCAGGTCGCAGAACAGCGGCCGTGCCACGAGGGATTGGGCGAGAGTCGGTGCTGCGGCAGCTTTGGGCACATTGCCCGCGGGCTTGCTTCTTGCGCCTCCGGGGACAGGAAAGTTCCGTCCGAATCCCCGATCCGGGCGGGGATCTGTCGCCGTGCAAAGCGAATCTGCTGCCCTGTCGCTGATTTCGGGGTCGATGTGCTCAAACGGCGGTCGATTTTCTGTGAAAGCCCCCTCGACAGATCTTTTGCGATTGCGCCGTATCGTGATAGTTTTTCTCTATGGTCAACTAGACCAAAATCTCGCTATTCATCGAGGGATATTCCGTGTCCAGGGCTGTGAAGGTTGCCGCCGCACGGGTTTGCGGTGGAATTCTCGGGATGGTTGCATGCCTGTTCGGAGTGGGCGCCGGGCACGCCGATGATGCGCCCGGTCCGGTGCTGATCGGTGACACAGAGTATTTCGCTTTGGGCGATTGGAACTGCTCGATCGGTGCGGATGGCGTGGTGGGATGCGACCTCGCAGTCCCGGCTTCATCTATGGACGTGCTGTATGCCGGAATGCAGATGTCGTTGCCGAATGTGCCTGCCATCATCATCGATTCGGCTATGTGGCCGGCGCATCCGCAGTGGAACGCCAACCGCAGTCACACGCTGCCGGGCGGAAACCCATTATTGCCGCGCCTTACAGCCGAGAACTACCACGATCCACAGTATTCGGTCACCTATGCCGGAGCGAACTGCCAGATCACCTTTCAAGGTGCGGCAGTGTGTACCTCGATGGGGCACGGGTTCAGCCAATGGGGACCAGTGCCGCATGGCTACTGATCCCCATGAATCACTGGCTACCGGTACCAGACACCGGAATCCCGGTCACCGTAGTCCCAGACGTTGAAATCGTAGCGAGAATGTGCACCTCCGAAGAGGTAACCCCACCAACCAGCCGAGGTGTCGCAGATCTGGTCGTCGTGGTTGCACACGGTCAACACCGGGAAATCGCCGAACCAATCGTCGACACCGGCCAGTGGATAACCGATGATCCCGCTCCCGGGTGTCGACGACAATCCGGCCCATCCGGGCCCGGCGGCTCGCTTGGGATCCGACAGGAGAATGGCATTGGCATTGCCGACATCCTGGTGTGCGGTGACCCAGGCGTGGACGATACCCGCGCCCTCGCTGTGCCCGATCAATCTGATGTGGTCGCCCGGGCATTGACTGCGATGCACCCAGAACAGCCGGTCGAGTTCGTTCAACCCCGACATCGGGTCGGCGGAGTTGTATCCGACAGGCTGATTCACAAATGGGATGAACACCGACGAGGTGTTGTCCCCGAGACCGCCGATGCCGATGGCCCAGTCGCCAGTACAGTCATCGGCGTGCGCGTGCGGAATCGTCGCGTATGTGATGGAAAGGAGGATGGCCAACAGTAATGCGGCGAAGAGCGCCGTTGCTCTACGCATGGTCGTACTTTCTTCATTTTCGTGCCTCCGGGTCCGGCCCGGCTTGCACGACTTGTACCCAGAAATTGCTGGCGTTCTTGATTTCTGGCGAAACAGTTACATAGGCCATCGATTCGTTTGCCGTAACGCAATGTCGGAGGCCATCATCCGGGAAAAGGGCACCGCTCGCCCTGCCTCGACCCGAGCGAGGTCTGCATCAGATTTCGCGAAACTCACTGGCCCGGGGGAGGAATCGCATAACCGGAGATTCGCGCACACTCCCGCCCGCGCGCCTCGCCTCCGACGTCACTGGCATCGATCAAGACAGACAAACCCAGCGCTCGGGAACCACTCGTGGTGCACCGCGGTGATGTTCAGGGTCAGGCGGGTGAGTTCCGGTGCGCTGGAGACGATGTCGCCACCGCGCATCCCGGCGCTGATCGGACCGGATCCCGCAATCGTCCCCAAGATCTAAATGCGGTAGCTGTACCGCCTGCGGTCGACCATGCACCGCCATCATCCCCGGCGATGGTTCGCCGGGGATGATGCCGTATGTCGTCAGCGTGCCGAACCGGAGGACGACCCGCTGCGGATGCCGCTTGCCGACCCGCTCGGCAGCCGCAGGTTGGCGTCGGGGACGACGACGCCATCCGGTGTTTCCACCGAGTCACGGTCGGCGTAAGGACTCTGCCCAGGCGCCGCCTGAAGTGTCGAGAGGTACTTCCACAGGCCGCCGGCCAACGCGATGCCGCCGCCGGCCAGCGTGCCGGCCACCCCGCCCGCGGCGGCGAAAGCCAGTGCGGCCGCTGGGATGGTTGCGACGCAGGCCGGCCCGACGATGAGGCACGATGCGGCGCCGATCGCAGCGCCGACCACGGCGCCGACCACGGTCCCCACCACTGTTCCGAGTAGCGGGCCGCGGCTGAGCGAGTCGGCCAGTTCGGTCAGGGCGCGCTGGTCCTCCAACGGTGACGCGACGGTTCGCGGCGCAAGCTGGACATGGCTCACATCGGGTTGCAGCGTCAGGGTGCGCCCGTCGTCCGAGATCGACTCCGCAAGAGGATGAACCGCACCGTCGAGCGAATAGGCCATCGGCAGTGAATCCAGCACTTGACCTGTGGAGTCGCGCAGTTCGACCTGTTCACGACTCGCCGCGACAGCGAAGTGGGCGTTGTCGACCGTGGTCATCACACGGTCGCCCACGACCTCGATGCGATAGTGCACCGATGGCGACGGCGGTGCGTCGGCGATTGCGGGCGGTGCGGCGATCCCGGTAGCGACGACGGCCGTCAGGACACCTAGCCACGCACGCTGCGAGACCGGGTGCGCATCGTTTCGCGCGATCATTGCGTGGCTCCCGGTGTGGCGGAGGCGGATTCGGCATGACCATGCAGGTCCGGTGCGTACTTGCTGGTTCCGGGCGGGGCGTTGAGTGTGGTGAGGTACTGGTACACCGCGATCGCCGCCGTCGGACCGCCGCCGACGACCAGGCCCGCCATCCCGCCGACGCCGCCGGCGAGGGCGACGATGGGCAGCACGGCAACAACACATCCCAGGCTCAGCACCAGACAGGACGCGCCGGCGAGCGCGACGCCGACGCCGACGCCGAGAACCGCTCCGACGGCCGTGCCGAGCAGACTTCCCACCGACGTGCCGATGCTGACGGCATTGATGAGGTCGTTCATCGCGAGCTGGTTCTCGACCGGTGACGCAACGGGTTTCAATTCGTCGCGTCGAATCGCGGCGACGTCCGGGGTCAACGTGAGAGTGTGACCGTCGGGCGCGATCTGGTGCCGGACCGGTAGCGTTTGATCGTCGATTCGGACCCGCAACGGCAGCGAGTCCAGGACGCGTCCCGCGTTATTGAAGATCGAGACCGCGCTGCCATCGTCCGACAGCGCGAAGGTCCCGTTCTCCAGGATGGTGACCACCGATTGGTCGGTTGTCAGTTGTGTCCGGTACGACACCTCGGGGGAGACGTCGGTCGGCGCGGCTGTCGCGGTCGCTGCTGTCAGCACGACGCCGGCGACTGTCGAAGCGGCCGCGAATGCTGACCATCGTATTCTCATTGTTTTTCCTCACCTTGGATTGAAAAGGTCCACGAAGGCGGGCGCCGCGGCGGTCGTAACCGCGCCGCCCGCCGCCCCTGTGGGGGTGGATCTGATGAACGGGTGCGAACGCGCACCCGTGACGTTCAGTGCACGGCGACTATTGCCGGGCCATGGCCGCGCGTATTTCGCTTGCGGTATCGGTGATCGAAGTGCCGGAAATGTCGACGGTCACGCTGTGCAAGGTGCCGGTGAACCGGAACGGCGCCTGGTACTCCGACGTCACCACCGACCCCGGGTTGGCGCCGCAGCGCAGGCCGCCCGGGTTGAAGATGATCGGTGTGGTGACCGGGAAATCGGCCTCGCCGATAAGGCGGTCGTCGAGGTACAACAATGCACGGCCGGGCGCGCCCTTGCCCTGCATGAAATCGGGGAGTCCGGTGGGTTGGAACTCGAAGCCGAGCCGGTGGCGCCCGGCCGGAATCGCTTCCTCGGAGGACACGGTGAACCAGGACCGGCGCACATAGTTGTGCACGTAGTGCAGTCGGCCGTGCTGCAGGTAGAACGACCAACCGCCGGTGTAGCCGCCCTCGCACAGCAGCACTCCCTCCGCTCCGTCGGTGGGGATGGTCACCTCGGCGGTGATGGTGTGCGGCCGGTTGAACAGTCGGGGTGCGACCGCTGCGGGCAGCATCTGGGTGTCGGGCCGGAGGGTGTACCGGGTGCGGTTCTCGGTGAGTTGAGGTCGCTCGTCCAACAGCCGGGCCATCGCTCTGCCATCGATGGGAAGGACCTGGTACTTGTCGGCCTCGGCGTACCACAGCCGGATCAGCTCGGCGAGCTTGTCGGGGTGCTGGGCGGCCACATCGTGGTTCTCGGCGAAGTCCTCGGCCACGTGGTACAGCTCCCAGTGGCTGGCATCCAGGTCCGCGAGGTCCTGGGCCATGATCGGAGTGCCGAATGGTCGCTCGGATTCGGCGAAAGACGGTCCCGGCCAAGGGCATACCGCTCGCCAGCCGTCGTGATCGATCGCGCGGTGGCCGAGCATCTCGAAGTACTGGGTGTGGCGGTGGGTCGGCGCGGCGGGATCATCGAGGGTGTGGGCGAAGCTGACGCCGTGCAGCGGGGTTTGTGCCACACCGTTGATCGATTCCGGCGGCTCGATGTCGAGCAGGTCGAGCAGGGTGGGCATGATGTCGATCAAATGCGCGTACTGGGTGCGCACCTCGCCGCGAGCCGCGATGCCGCGCGGCCAGTGGATCAGGAACGGGTCGCTGGTGCCGCCGCGGTAGGTCTCACGCTTCCACCGCCGGAACGGGGTATTGCCGGCCCAGGTCCAGCCCCACGGATAGTGGTTGAAGGTGTCGGGGCCGCCGAGTTCGTCGATGTCCCTGAGGCTGTCTTCCAGCGGCTCTTGCGCGTTGTTGAAGAACTGCAGCTCGTTGGTCGTGCCGGTGACACCGCCCTCCGAGCTGGCGCCATTATCGGAAACCACGGCGACGATGGTGTTGTCGAATTCGCCGATCTCCTTCAGGAAGTCCAGCACGCGGCCGATGTGGTGGTCGGTGTGGGTGAGGAAGCCGGCGTACACCTCCATCATCCGGGCTGCCAGTCGGCGCGCGTCGGGACTCAGTGAGTTCCACTCCGGCACATCGGGATCCCGTTCGGACAGCTCGGCATCGGCGGGGATGACGCCCATCTGCTTCTGCCGGTCGAACACCATTTCCCGATAGGCCTCCCAGCCCTCGTCGAATCGGCCCTTGTAGCGGTCGGCCCACTCCCTGGGCACATGGTGTGGAGCATGGGCGGCGGCGGGACAGAAGTAGAGGAAGAACGGCTTGTCCGGTGCCGCCTGTTTGGCGTCGGCGACGAACTGGATTGCCTTGTCCGCCAAGTCTTCGCTCAGGTGGTACCCCTCTTCGGGAGTGCGTTCCGGCTCGATCTGGTGGTTGTCGTGGACCAGGTCCGGGTACCACTGGCTGGTGTCGCCGCCGAGGAAGCCGTAGAAGCGCTCGAAACCGCGTCCCAGCGGCCAGCGGTTGTAGGGGCCGGCGGGCGATTCTTGGTCGGCCGGTGTCAGGTGCCACTTGCCGATCGCGTAGGTGTTGTAACCGCGCGCCAGCAGCATCTCCGAGAGAAACCCATTGGAGAACGGGATGTTCCCGTCGTATCCGGGGTAGCCGGTGGAGAACTCGGTGACCGCCGCCATCCCGTTGGCGTGATGATTGCGTCCGGTGATGATGCACGAGCGCGATGGTGAGCACAGCGCGGTGGTGTGCATATTGCTGTAGAGCAGGCCATCGGCAGCCAGCTCATCGAGGCGGGGTGTGGCGATCGGGCTGCCGTAACACCCCAATTGTCCGTAGCCGACGTCGTCGAACACGATCAGCAGCACGTTCGGTGCGCCCGCGGCGGCACGGACCGGCCTCGGCCAGGCGGGACTGGATTGGTCGATGGTGGGTCCGACCGTTCCCGGAAAGGCGGTGCCGGGGGTGTACTCGTTCAATGCCATGCATTGCTCCTCTGCTCAGCGCTGGCGAAAGCGCTGTCTATATGGGTTCTTTGCGCGATGAGCGCGTCAGTCGGGAAAGACTGCGGGTGTGGGGTTGGCCAGTGGGCCGAGCGGCAGACCGTCGTTCGGGGCCGTTCGCTTCTTCCGGCCGGACCGGGTGCGACTGTCCGGCGTCAGTTCCCGCCGGCCGGGACCGCGCTCTCGGGGTCGGCAAGTTCATCGGACCGTTCGAGGGAGCCGCTCGTCGACTCCCCGAGGAACGCCATGACCATGGCGAGGATGAACATGAGGGCAGCGATGAAGTAGAAGACCGCGGGGATTCCGAAGTGATCCAGAATCGCTGTGATGGCGAATGCGCCGAGGATATTGCCGAGCCGGGCCGAGGCGCTGGCCCAGCCCGAGCCTATCGATCGGAAGCGGGTGGGGAAGATTTCGGCCGAATACGTCTGCGTGAGCGGTACGACTACCTGGAACAGGACCTGGAGCACGCAACCGATTCCCAGGACGTACGCGGTGGAGTTTCCCGCGGTGAACAGCAACGCGACTATGCCCAACACGGTGCCGATGACGGCGAGGGAATGCTTGCGCTGCCAACGATCGGTCACCACGGTGCTTGCGAAAAATCCCAGCACACCGACGGTGGTGACGACCGCGGTGATAAGTGTCGATTGACCGAGGTCATACCCCTTCAGTTTCAGCAGCGTCGACAGCCATCCGGTGAACCCGAAGTAGGCGACCACACCGAGAATCCATAATGCGCAGGCGACGACGAACCGTTTGCCGTATCCCTCCCGGAAGAGGGTGCGAATCCCGCTGCCGCGATTTTCTGTCGACGTGGAGGTCGCAATCGGGGCGGGTACGGATGCAGGCAGGGGTGTGATCGTGTGTCCGGCCGTGCGCACCGCTTCCTCGATGCCGGTCATTATCGAATCGGCGCGGGCCAGGTTCGCACGGGACTCGAGCCAGCGCGGTGACTCCGGTAGATGCCGAAGGAAGGGACCCACCAGCAACAGCCCCAGCCCACCGACGACGTACAGCGCGCGCCATCCCCATTCAAAGTTGGGTATCAGAGCGAATGCGAGCCACGCGAGCAACGTCGGACCGATTCCGGCGATGGTGATCACCCACGCGATGGCGCGGCCACGCACCCGGCCGGGGACGAGCTCTGCCAGCAGGACCGCACCGACCACCGTCATCCCCTGATACCCGATTCCGATGAGGAACCTCAGGAGCATGAACGACTCGGGTGTCGAGGCTGCGGCGTTGAGCAACGACGGCGCCGAGAACAGCAGCAGGCAGGCGACGAGTGTCGGTTTGCGGCCGAACCGCCCGGCCGCCCATCCACCGGCGAACGCTCCGATGAACGCACCGACGCCGGTGGCGGCGGTGATGGCGCCGACATCACGCACAGTGAATCCAAGGTGCTCGATCAGTGCCGGCGCGCTGAACGCGAACGTATAGAGGTCGATGAGCTCGAACATGAAAGCGCCGATCATCAGGGCACAGACCATGTGATGCCAGCGGCATATAGGCAGACGTTCGAGCCGATCGGATACCGAAACCCGCAAGGGCTGAGGGGAAACCGATGTCACTGCACGCTCATTCGGTGACGACGGCGAGCTTCGTCGCGACCTGCTGCCGAGATGGCCCGGGAGAGCGCGTATCCGATGTGGGCCGCCGCGGCGACCGGGGCAGATCGCGGTGACCCCGATTCCGTGCGGCTCGAGTTCCATGCGCAGCGCTTGGCCATCTGCTTTGTCTCGGAGATGTCCACCCGGTTGGTGCGGACCTCATGCCCGGGGGATCGCACCGCGCCGGCCGTGTCGAGGAGGCCGGCCTCCTTGATGTCATACAGGGAGAGGGACGCGCCGCGGGCGGTGCGCAGTATGGCGAGTTCGCTCCCGATTCCGCTGCCAGCGCCGGTGGTGGCCACGACCTGGGCGGACAGATCCGCTTTGGTTCGCGGAGGTAACGTGATCATGGTCACAAGCTAGCGTCGACGTGCAGAGGAGCGCTTGTGAGCGCATGCCAACGTGTGTATGACTCGTTGTGACCCCACGACAAACGTGGGTAGATTCGCCCGGCACGGAAGTCGAGTAGCCGTCGGGTCGGTGCATCGGCACCGAGACGCTGGAGCTGCGAGTCGCGCCGGCGTTGCTGCCCATTTTGCCCGGCCGGACACAGTCCTGGCCCACGGAATTGTGACGCGACGACAATCGATGCATCGAACGTTGGTGCGCAGCGCCGTGAGAATGGGACCTGGGTCTCCTAACGTGACGTGACAGCGGCCGATCGGTCCGCAGCGACCCGCGCAACGAGGAGCCTTCCGTGCCGACCCAGCAACAACTCGACGTCAACTACATGGACGGCGCCGACGATCCTTGGATCCCGTTCACTCGGCTCACCGATCAGGTGTTCCTGAAGTACTGGAAAGGTCGACCGGACCGGGCCGAGGACCTCGTCGAGTCCGGTGGGGAGCGGATCTCCTCGGTCGATCTGATGGCGCATCCGGCGGTTGCCGAGGCCGCGGTGGTGGCCGTGTCCGACGAGCAGTGGGGTGAGCGTCCGTTGGCCAATTCGACGCTGAAGGCCGGGGCGCGGACCGATCCCGAAGAACTGCGTGAGCATCTGGCCACCGACCTCGCGCGATGGCAGCTGCCGGAACGCGTTAGACGGCGGCCCAGCCACCTGGTGAGGATGTGATCGTGGCAGATACGCCTCCCATCGAACAGGATTCGCGACCGGATGAGCGCTTCACACTCGCCAGTGAGCGGACCTTTCTGGCCTGGATTCGAACCTCGCTCGGTCTACTCGCCGGTGGGATCGCAATAGTGCACGTGGTCCCCGAATTCAGCACTGGGGCGGTACGCACCCTGCTCGGTACCGTAATGATCCTGCTGGCGGTCGCCGCGCCGGTCGCCGGCTTGCGCCGGTGGCTGCAGGTGCGGGAAGCCCTGGAATCCGGTGCCGACATGCCCGATGCGCGCGACCTGTGGATTCTCGCCATCGGCAGCACCGCTGTCGCGACTTTCGCCGGCGTCGTCACCGTCGCCGGCGCTCTACACTGATGCGCCGCGTCCGGGCGCGAGCGCCCTCGGTGCACGATCCAGATTGCTTCACGCCTGTGACGTCGTGGGCGGTAGTGGTGCAGACGCCCGGAATCCGGCGCCAAGCGGTCGAGGTTCGGACTCGACCAGTCTCGACCGTCAATGCGACGACTTGGTGGCAGATCCGCGCGTGGCTCGATCGCTGCGCTCCCGACTACCTACAGCGGCTGCGTCGCCCAGGTGCTGCCCCTTGGACTATCCGCGCTCCTGCGGCCCGTCGCAGCGCAGTCGGGATTCAGCGGTCGAGCCACGGCCCCTTCGCAGGCAGAAAGAAACAGGTATGCGGGTTAGGTAGTTTTCCGGTCGCTGATCGTGCTCGCGGAAAGAAGGCTACCGGCGACAGGCCAGGATTTATCTCTCGAGGACACTCATGAATCCACAGAATCGACAGCGTGCAGTGCACGATGCGCGCCGTTCGTCGGCGAAGCGGCCACCGCGACTACGTGGGCGGGCCCAGGAGGTGAGCCCTGTCGGGGGAGCGGGGTTCCCGGCGCACGGTGATGTGCACTTGCGCATCTGGCTGGGCGGAATGGCCTTCGACTATCGAGCCGGTGTTGCCGCGGCATACAACCTGATCCGCGATTGTCAGCGAAAGCGCTGGTGCGCAATCGAATTAATGCTCCATACCGTCGAGGAATGTCTGCCCGAAACCCGCTTGCCGAACGAACGATTGTTTCTCGGCGCGTGACTGTCCGGGCGAAATGCGTGTAACAGCTGAAAGATTCAGAGTTGCTCGGCGGCCCACGCCGCGATCTGGGTGCGCGAGGTGAAGCCCAGTTTGGTCAGGATATGTTCCACGTGTCCCTCGGCGGTGCGCTGCGAAATCACCAGTTGGGCGGCGATCGCCTTGTTCGTCAGACCTCGAGCGACGAGATCAGCGACCTGGCGCTCACGCTTGGTCAAATTCCCCGCCGGAGCATGGACCGGCGCGGCTTCGGATTCGTCGCCGAGCGCGAAGCCGGCCGCGGCATCGAGACTCATCGCGGCGCCCGCCCGGTAGGCGGCCTCGAATGCTCGTTGTCCGAGCGCCTTGCGGCTGTTCCGAGCGCATTCCTCTCGATACACGAGCAATCTGCGAAACATGAGCGCAGAGTTGCAGGCAACCTGGCCCAACGAGTCGGCGGCACCCATCAAGACGGCTGCGCGTCGGGCATGGTGCCGCCCGTCGGCGATCCAGGCCAGCGTTTCCGAACAGGCCGCAGCGACGAGCGGGTCGGCCACCAGTTCGGCCAACCGAAGACCTTCCTTCAACAATGGCTCGGCGCGGTTGGACTCGCCCCCTCGCCACTCCGCGAATCCCGTTACCCACATCGTCCACGACCGTTCCAACGATTCTTCGGAGGATTCGGTAATCGCGAGCGTTTTGTCGAGACAGGCAATGGCCTGCGACGTGTGGCCCTGCAGTGCATGCGCCCATCCGAGCAAGAACTGGGCATCCAGCTGCAATATGAGGTCGCCACGTGCTTCGTATATTCCTACCGCGTCGGCCAGGTTTTTGTCGGCGCGGGCCAGATCACCGTCGTGCTCGGCGAGGGCCTTGGTGCCTTCGGAATGCGCAAGCAAGGCTCTGACCCAGGGGTCGGCTGTCTGCTCGGCCAGGGTCTGGAGTTGGGCCACATAGGCTGTGGTGGCTGTTGGTTCACCCTGTATCGCGGCCATGGCAGTGGCTCCGTAGAGTGCCTTGGCTCGGTCGGCGGTCTGCACACCGGTCGGATGGGCGAGCGCGCGTTCGCACCAGTGACGTCCCTCGCTGAGCCGCGCACGCAAAACCCAGAAGGGATAGAGGGCGGCGACAATTCGCACCCCGCCCTCGTTCGACTCCGTCAGGCTGAATTCCAGCGCCTTCCGCAGATTCGGCAACTCCCGTTCCAGTCGGGCAACCCAGTATGGCTGATGGGGGCTGATCCATTCCGCCTCTGCTCGGAGAGCCAATCGCTCGCACCAATCCCGGTGGCGCTGAAGGTATTCCGGGTACTCTCCACTGTTTTCGGCTTGCTGCCTCCCGTATTCCTGGACGGTCTCGAGCATCCGGAAGCGGATGGTGCCATCGGTTTCCTCGCGGATCAGGATCGACTTGTCCACCAGCGCGGATAACGCATCGAGCAATTCCGCCTCGGTCAAGATGGTGCCGCACACCTGTTCGGCGGCGTCGAGCTCGAAACCGCCCGAGAAGACCGACAGTTGGTGCCACAGTTGCTGCTCGACCGTGGTGCAGAGGTCATAGCTCCAGCCGATGCACCATCGCAGGGTCTGCTGTCGCATCGGGGCACCACGGCTCCCGCGAGTCAGCAGGGCATATCGGTCGTCCAACCGGGACAGGATCTGCTCGGGCGACATCATCCGCAGGCGGGCTGCGGCCAGCTCGATCGCCAACGGCAACCCGTCCAGTCGGGCGCAGATCCGGGCCACGCTGAGGCTGGTGTCGTCGGTTACCGTGAAGCCCGGTACGGCCGCGGCAGCTCGTTCGGCGAACAAGGTCACAGCGTCGTACCGGGCAGCTGCGCGCAGCGTCGGCTTGCTCGTCGAATCGGGAATCCCTAACGGGGGCACCGCAAACACCGACTCCCCACCCAGGCGCAGAGCCTCGCGGCTGGTCGCCAGAATCCGTAACCGCGGGCAGGTCCGCAACAGCGACTCGGTCAGTTTCGCGACCGCATCGATCACCTGCTCGCAGTTGTCCAGCACCAGCAGCAGGCTGCGCGGGGACAACAGTTCCGCCAGCACTTCGAGTACGGGTCGCGCATCTTGGCGGCGCAGACCGAGGGCGGCGGCCACGACGTCGACCACCAATGTCGCATCGCGTAGATCACCCAACTCGACCAGCCACACATCGCCGGCGAAGTCCCGTTTCATCTTGTGGGCGACTCGCAGTGCGAGCCGTGACTTGCCGACCCCGCCGATGCCGGTGAGCGTCACCAGACGCGACCCTGCCAGCAGGTTCTTGACCTCGGCCACCTGGATCCGCCGATCGACAAAGCTGGTCAGTTCGAGCGGCAGGTTCCCCACCCCTGTCTCAGGTGCCGGCACCGACGTCGCGGCTGATGCACGCTCGGCGCCCATTTCGGTTTGCAGGGCCATCTCGTCGACCGCGAAACCATGATTGCGCTCTACCTGCCGCAGTTGCTCGCCCAACGCCGCAGCAGTCGGGCGGTCCCGCGGCTCGCGCGACATCGCCGACTCGATCACCGCGCACATATCGCCCGGGATTCCCCGCTCGCGCAGATCAGGGACCGGTTGCTCGGTGATCCGCAGAAACTGCGCGACCACCTGCTCACCGCTGCGGCGCTCGAAGGGCGCGTGCCCGGTCAGCGCACAGAACAACGTGGCCCCAACCCCGTACACATCCGATGCCCGGCTCGGGGCCTCCCCGCTCAGCACCTCGGCAGCGATGAACGCCGGCGAACCGGTGATCGTGCCGGTCGTCGTCTCGAACCCACCGGCGATGTGGGCGATACCGAAGTCCGTCAGCGCGGGTTCGCCGTAGTCGGTGAGCAGGATGTTTCCCGGCTTGATATCGCGGTGCAGAATTTCGGCCCGATGCGCCGTCTCCAGCGCACCCGCGATCTTCACCCCGAGGCGCAGCACCTCCGGCAGCGGTAACGGGCCGTCGCCGCGAATGCGCGCATCGAGCGAGCCGCGCTGGTGGTACGGCATTGCTCGTCGTCCTCGGCGTCGTTGTGGTCGTCGGCGGCAAGCTACTGCGCTGACGACGCCGAGCCCGTGCTCAACGCGGGATGTGGAAGCGCACC
>NZ_JBEXLC010000198.1:0-13888 GCF_040609795.1 Nocardia sp. NPDC004604 | reverse complement strand
GGTGGTGTTCCGTCCGCTGTATGCGGTCGGTGGGCAGGATCTCGGCTATCTGCCGGGATCGGAGAGCGAGAAGATGGGCCCATGGGCACAGGCCGTCTTCGACACGCTCGACGGGTTGGCCAGTCGCGAGGTGATGGAGGAGGTGCTCAGCCGCGATATGTTGGAAGTCTTGCCGCTCACCCACATTCGCGGTCGCTCGCTGCACGATTCATTCGTGATCGTGGACGAGGCGCAGTCGCTGGAACGCAATGTGCTACTGACGGTGCTGAGCCGACTCGGCACCGGATCGCGGGTCGTGCTCACCCATGATGTGGCCCAGCGCGACAACCTGCGGGTCGGTCGGCACGACGGTGTCGCCGCGGTGATCGAAAAGCTCAAGGGGCACCCGCTTTTCGCGCACATCACGCTGACCCGTAGCGAACGGTCGCCGATCGCGGCACTCGTGACCGAGATGTTGGAGGAGTACGGCCCGAGCTCCTACGGCCCGAACCGATAGCGGCCCGAACCGATAGCGGCACAGGGCAAATGCGTAGCGTGTGTTTCACCTCACAATCGTGCGGGTAATATCCGCGCGATAACCTGTTCAGCACCGGCCCGGCGAGTCTCATACGGATTCGCCGGGCCGTTGCCGGACATCGGCCTAGGCTACGCGCGGTGTCACCGCGTCCGCGGTGGCATCGGTAGCCACTTTCGAGAGGATGGAAATGCACCACTTCGCTCGACGAACGGCTGGATTCACCGCGGTCATCGCGGCGACGGCACTGCTGCTGGCCGCTGGCTGCAGCAAAGACGACGACAAGGACAAGAACACCGCCGCGTCCATGACGACCACCTCGGCGGCCGTCGGCCACGGCGAGGAGCATATGTCCGGCGCCGCGGGCGAAACGAAGATCGCGACCCAGGCCGGCGACATCGCGGTCACCGGCATGATCTTCGACAAGTACGTACAGTCCGGCGGCCCGACCGGTCCGCTCGGCGCTCCACTGAAGGCGCAGGAGGACGGCCCGAACGACGGCAGGTGGCAGGACTTCACCGGCGGCGCGATCGTCTGGGGCAAGGACACCGGCGCGCACATCGTCTGGGGCGAAATCCGCAAGGCGTGGGAGGACAACGGCGGCCCCGACGGCACGCTCGGCTACCCGACCAGCGATGAGAAGGATATCCCCGGCGGCAAGCAGAGCGATTTCGTCAGCGGCACCATCACCTGGGTGGACGGCAATACCACCGTCACACCGAAGTCCTGATCCGGCACGGCGTCCGGGCACTGGCGTTTCACCACTGGAAATGCGGGGGCTCGCCCGAAAGGGCCAGCACTTGTACGCTCGGACGCCGATACCGATTCCTACTCAGATCCCCGCATCGCCGGGCCCAGCCGCTAGGTTGTGTTAGTGCAAACTCTCTTGACCGATCGCGAACTACTCGCGTCCCTCGCCGATGAGGTGGAGCTGAATCTGCGCCGCCATATCGCCGCCGCCGACGGCTGGCAGCCGCACGACTACGTCCCGTGGGACGACGGCCGCAATTTTGGCTTTCTCGGCGGAATCGATTGGGAGCCGGAGCAATCCACACTGAGCGAGACCGCCAAGCTGGCGCTGACGGTCAGTGTGCTCATCGCCGACAACCTGCCCTCGTACCACCGCGAGATCGGCAAATATCTGCGCATCGGATCGTGGTGGCGCTGGGTCGGCCGGTGGACGGCCGAGGAGAACCGCCACGAGATCATGATCCGCAACCACCTCATGGTCACCCGGTCGGTCGACCCGGTGGAGTTGGAGCGGTTGCGGATGGAACATATGACCAAGGGGTTCCGGCGTCCCCCGCTGCACCTGCTCGATGTGCTCGCTACCTGCGCGTTCGAGGAAGCCGCCGCCGGCATCCGGCATCGCAACACCGCGGCGCTCGGGGAGAACAAGATGGTCACCGCCATGGCCGAGCGCATCGCGCGCGACGATGAGCTGCAGTCGGTGTTCTTCGCCGAATTGATCACGGCCGCGTTCGGCATCGCGCCGGATCAGACGATGCGGGCCATTGCCGACGGTGTGGCGAACTTCCACGTGCCATCGGTGACGCTGGCCGACGGGCGCAGCAGCGACGACGTACTCGCCGAGGCGGGCATCTATGACCCCGCCAAGGAAGGCGAGTTGGTTTTCGCGCCGCTGCTGCAGCGATGGGAGTTCTTCACCCGGGCCGACCTCGGTGAAGTGGGTGAGAAGGCGCGCGCGGAACTCGGGCATCTGCAGTTCTGATCGCTGACCTGGTTCGCGGATCGACCACTTGTGCGGGTATGGCCACAGCGGCCATACCCGCACATTTGCTTACTCCGCGTTGTCGACCTTCGCCATCGATAGCACATCCAGTCGGCGGTCGAGTTCTTCAACCGTCAGCTTCTCATCCAGCAGACCGCGATCGATCACGGTCTGGCGAATGGTCTTCTTGTCCTTCAAAGCCTCCTTGGCGACCGCGGCAGCTTCTTCGTAACCGATCGCGGAATTCAGTGGCGTCACGATGGATGGTGACGATTCCGCGAGGGTGCGCAGATGATCCTCATTGGCGATCAGGCCACGAATGCACTTATCGGCGAACAGTCGCGAAACATTGGCGAGCAGCCGAATCGACTCCAGCAGATTGCGTGCCATGACCGGGATATAGACGTTCAACTCGAACGCGCCGCTCGCACCCGAGAACGCGATGGCCGCGTCATTGCCGATCACCTGGGCGGCCACCTGCGTAACCGCTTCCGGCAGTACCGGATTCACCTTGCCGGGCATGATCGAACTGCCCGGCTGCAGATCGGGCAGCCGCAGTTCGCCGAGACCGGTCAGCGGGCCCGATCCCATCCAGCGAATGTCATTGGCGATCTTGGTGAGGCTCACCGCAATGGTGCGCAGTGCACCGGACGCCTCGACCAGACCGTCACGGGCGGCCTGCGCCTCGAAGTGATCGGTCGCCTCCGATAGGGCGTCGATTTCGGTCGACCGCACCAGTTCGGCAACGACTTTCGCACCGAAGCCCGCGGGCGCGTTCAGACCCGTACCGACCGCGGTGCCGCCGATCGGCAGTTCGCCGAGCCGGGGCAGCGTCGCCATGATGCGCTCGATGCCCGCCGCGACCTGGCGGGTGTAGCCGCCGAACTCTTGGCCGAGGGTCACCGGCACCGCGTCCATCAGATGGGTGCGGCCGGACTTCACCACGGTGCGCCATTCGGTCGACTTGTCCAGCAGTGCCAGCCGCAGGTGATCCAGCGCGGGGATCAGATCCTTGATCGCGGCCTCGGTGGCGGCCAGATGTGTTGCGGTGGGGAAGGTGTCATTGGACGACTGCGACATATTCACGTCGTCGTTCGGGTGCACGGTCACGCCGTTCGCCTTCGCGATCGAGGCGATCACCTCATTGGCGTTCATATTCGAGCTGGTGCCGGAGCCGGTCTGGAAGACATCGATCGGGAACTGGTCATCGTGCAGGCCATCGGCGATCTCGTTCGCGGCGGCGATGATGGCATCCGCCTTCGCCGGATCGAGCAGTCCGAGATCCCTGTTGACCTGTGCGCACGCGGCCTTGAGCAGACCCAGCGCCCGGATCTGGGCCCGCTCCAGGCCGCGCCCGCTGATCGGAAAGTTCTCCACCGCGCGCTGGGTCTGCGCCCGCCACAACGCGTGCAGGGGTACCCGAACTTCGCCCATGGTGTCGTGTTCGATGCGGTACTGCGTCTCCTCGGTCGTCATGATTTCGACCCTATGCCCGAGATGACCCGCGCGGGGTTGCCACACCTGAGGCGATTCGCACACCGCGCGCCGGGCCGCGCTGGGAATACTCGTCAGCCTTCGAGGACCTCGCGGAGTTTGCTGGCGAAGGCCTCGGGCTGGCCGGGGTAGCCGTACTCGCCGCCGAGGAAGCCGCCGTGGTGGCTGGGGAATACCGTTGCCTGCTGGCCGAGCAGTGCGGCGGCGGCCTCGGAGGTGCGTGCGGTGAAGGTGCCCGCGGACTCCTCGCCGACGGCGATGACGATGCGGGTGGGCGCAGCGGCGAGTGCGGCGACATCGGGGCGATAGCCGCTGACCGCCCAAGAACGGTCGGACAGCAGCGGATCGTCACGGGATCCGTCGTCCTCGGTGGGCATGCCGAACTGGGCGGGATCGGCCGCGGGCTGGGCGAAGTAGTCATCGGTGAATTCGCCTTGCCACGACGTCATGGCGATAAAGCTCGCCATGCCCGCACCGGCCCCCTTGGCCTGGTACACATCGCGCACCTGGGCGCGGGCGCGCTCGGCGGCAGCGGCGTCGGGAAGTACCGGGATGAGCGGCGGCTCATGGGCGACCAGCGTGGTCACATCGTCCGGATGGGCCGCCACCAGCGCCAGCGCGGTGACCGCGCCTCCGCTGCTCCCGAACAACTCGACCGGCCCGGCGCCGAGCACCCCGATGATCGCGTGCACATCGTCGGCCTGGACGGTGGGCGAATTATCGACACGCCCATCCTTGCGGACGCTGCGGCCGAGACCGCGCGGATCGTAGGTGACCACCGTGCGATCGGGAAAGTACGAGGCCAACGTGCGGAAGCCGGTGGCATCCATGGGCTGTCCGATCATGAACAGCGGCGGGCGACCGCCGGCGGTGGGCAGCGGTCCGTGAACGTCGTAGACGAGATCGGCTTCGGCGGTTTCGAGAGTGTGCTCGGTCATACCGGTGTGGACGAACCATGCGGCGCGAATTCATCGCTGCTACAGAGTCGTCATATCGGGCTCGCACCTTGGTGGTGATCCGCTCCACCTTGGGGAACCGACCCCAGCACTCGGGGGCCTGATACCGGCGGCGAATCCGGTGGAAAGTTGGACAGGTCACCGCACACCGAACCGGAGCCTCCTATGTCGAATTCGAGCACACTCGCCCACTCGGCGGAACGTCGTGCCACGGTCTCGACCAAAGACGGTGTGGCACTGGCGGTTCGTGAATACGGCCCGCGAAATGCCGACCTCACCGTCGTCCTGCTGCATGGACATTGCCTGAGCACCGCGTCATGGACCTACGTCCGCGACGCCCTGTTGCGCCGGTACGTCGGCGCCCGGGTGGTCTGCTACGACCAACGCGGCCACGGCGACTCCGCCGCGGCGTCACGACAGACCTACAACCTCGAGCAGCTCGGCTACGACCTGCGCGACGTCCTCGACGCTGTCGCCCCCACCGGTCCGGTCGTTCTCGTCGGTCACTCGATGGGTGGCATGACCGTACTGACCTATGCCAGCCAGCACCCGCACGAGATCGGCACGCGCATCGTCGGTGTCGCACTCATCGCGACCGCGGCGAGCGGACTCGCCGACGCTGGGTTCGGCCGCCTGCTGCGCACCCCGGCCGTTTCGGCATTCCAGGCCGCCGTCCGATCTGCTCCCGGCCTGATGCAGCACGCGAAGCTCATGGCCTGCAAGGTTTTCGCTCCGATCATCCATACCGCCGAATTCGGCGATCGCAAGGTCAGCCGCCGGGTGCTGAACCTGGCCAACGCGATGCACAACTCGACGCCGATCGTGACGATGGCGAGCTTCTTGAGCGCCTTCATGACCTACGACCAAACCGACGCGCTCGCGGTGCTCTCGAATATCCCGACCTTGGTGCTGTGCGGCAGCGCCGACCTGATGACGCCGCCGTCGCATTCCGTCGCAATGGCGGCTGCCGTCGTGTACTCGGATTGCGTGCTGGTCGACGGCGCCGGTCATTCGGTGATTCTCGAGCAGCCGACCCGGGTCGCCGAGGCCATTGCCCGCCTGCTGACGCGCGCGGGCGGGCCCGACAATGTCGAGGCCGAGCACCTCACCCTCGTCGCGTAGTCAGTGCGGCGTGAGCCGGATCGGCGGGTATTCCTTATCGGATTTGCGCTGGTACTTCGCGTAGCGAGGTTGGGCGGCGATGATGCGCTGCCATTCCTGTGCGCGGTCGGCGCCGTCGAGCTGGTGCGGCGTCACCGGCATCGTGTCGTGGCCGGGCAATTCGATCGATGTCAGGTCTGGATGCGCTATTTCTCGAGAGCCGTATCCGCAGCTCCTGACGGAATCTGCGCCGTAGCGCCAGATGTGTGAAGCCGGGTGCTTCTCGATTCGGGATCGGAAGTCGGCGGGCGCGAATATGCGCGCGAGATGGGTCGAGCCCGATCCGAATGGCTCGAATCGGGCTCGACCGGTCAGGGATGTATCGCTCAGGGGAGCGGCGGCACCGCGTGCTCGTCGCCGATGAAATCGACGGAGGAGTACTCGCGGAGCTTGGTCAGGCGGTGGTAGGCGTCGATCATGCGGACCGTGCCGGACTTGGAGCGCATGACGATCGACTGGGTCGACGCGCCGCCGCCGTAGTAGCGCACACCGCGTAGTAGGTCGCCGTCGGTGACGCCGGTGGCGCAGAAGAAGACGTTATCGCCCGCGACCAGATCCTCGGTGGTGAGTACGCGGCTCAGGTCGTGGCCCGCGTCGATCGCCTTCTGCCGCTCTTCATCGTCCTTCGGGGCGAGCATGCCCTGCAGGTCGCCGCCCATACAGCGCATGGCAGCGGCGGCGATGATGCCCTCGGGGGTGCCGCCGATGCCGACCAGGATGTCGGTGCCGGAATCCGGTCGGGCGCAGGCGATGGCGCCAGCGACGTCACCGTCGGAGATCAGCCGGATGCGGGCGCCCGCATCGCGCACCTGCTGGATCAGCTCGGCATGCCGGGGCCGGTCCAGGATGCAGACGGTGAGATCGGATTTCGAGACGTTCTTGGCCTTGGCGACCCGGGCGATGTTCTCGGCGATCGGCACGGAGATATCGATCACACCCGCGGCATCGGGGCCGACCGCGATCTTGTGCATGTAGAACACCGCGGACGGATCGAACATCGCACCGCGCTCGGCGACCGCGAGCACCGCGATGGCGCCCGGCGAACCCTTCGACATCAGCGTGGTGCCGTCGATCGGGTCGACCGCGAAGTCGACCTCGGGACCGGTGCCGTCGCCGACCAGTTCACCGTTGTAGAGCATGGGCGCTTCGTCCTTCTCGCCCTCACCGATGACCACGATGCCGCGCATGGAAACCGAGCTGACCAGCTGCCGCATGGCGTCGACGGCCGCGCCGTCGCCGCCCTCCTTATCGCCGCGGCCGACCCAGCGGCCCGCGGCCATCGCACCGGCCTCGGTGACCCGGACCAGTTCGAGCGCGAGGTTGCGGTCCGGCGCCTCGCGGCGGCTGGGTGCGGGCGAAGATGCCGTCATTACGGTGTGCCTCCTACGGTCGTTGCTACTGCTGATTGTCTCAGAAGCGCGACCGTTCGCGATCAGGTACTACCCGTAGCGATTGCGTGCAGGTCGCTCGAAAAGGTCAGCTCCAGATCACGGAGCACCTCTCGTTCGGGTGCCAGGTCGAGCGTGGATACTGGGAGCGTGTCGTACCAAAAGCCGCGCATCCTCAACGACTACCGGGATCTGTTCTGGTCGCTGATCCCGTTGGTGCTGATCGCCGTGGTCTTCGCCGGGCTCGCCAGTCAGTGCAGCTTCGCCGCGAAGGGGCCGACCCAGGGGCAGATACCGCACTTCGATGTGAACGCGGCGCTGTCGGTGGACGCGAAGTCGATGCCGTTCCCGATCCGCAATCCGAGCCTGCCCGAGGGCTGGACGCCCAACTCCGGTAGCCGCGACACCATCACCACCAGTGGCGGTGGTCCGGTCAGCACAGTCGGATATATCACACCGCAGGGCACCTACCTGCGGATGAGCCAGAGCAGCGCGACTGAAGAAGCGCTATCCCGCTTCGTCCTCGGTTCCCGCTACGGCACCGGCACCGAACAGGTCGGTGACCAGAAGTGGGTGGTGTACGCCGAACAAGGCTCCGAGACGGCTTGGATCGGTGATTTCGGCCGGTCCAGGGTGCTCATCACCGGCGCGGGCAATCACGCCGCCTTCACCACCCTGGCCACCGCCGTCACCGCCGCCCAGCCGCTACAGAAGTAGCGCGCCACTCAGCGGTGGCTGACCACGTTGACAATCGTCCCGCTGGGATCGCGCACGAAGAACCGGCGCACACCCCACTGCTCATCGCGGAGCGGATAGACGATTTCCGCGCCCGCCGTGACCATGGCCGCGTGTACGGCGTCCACATCTTCGACCTCGACGCTCATATCCGGTTGTGGCTGTTCGGCTTCGGAGCCGACGAGCAGTACCTGGGCGGTCGGGTTGGCCGGGGACGCCATCGTCACCACCCAGCCGAGATCCATCACCTCTTCGAAGCCGAGCCGCTGGTAGAACTCGCGGCTGGCCGCCATATCGGCGGTGCGGATATCGGGGGTGGCGCGGCGGATGGTCATTCGTCGGCTTCGAGATCGGTGCGGGACAGCGCATTCTCGACGCGCTGGCGCGCACCCGCGAGATGTTCCTCACAGCGGGTCGCCAGTGCTTCGCCGCGCTCCCACAGTGCCAGCGAGTCGTCCAGGTCGAGGCCGCCCTGTTCGAGCATTTTCACGACGTTGACCAGTTCGTCGCGGGCGCGTTCGTAGCCGAAGGTGGAGATCTCGGCCAGCTCGTCGTCCTTGCCGGAGTCGGCCAAGGTCAGTTCCTCCCTGTGTCGGTGTTGTTCGGTGCGAGTGCGGGGTTGCCCAACGCTCGAGTGCCGAGCGCGGCGGCGGTGATCGCGCCGTCGGCGACCCGGATGCGCAGCTGACTGCCCGCGGGCGCGTCCTCGATGGACCGGACCACATGCCGGTCCTTACCGGTGACGTGCTGCACGACAGCGTAGCCACGGGCCAGCGTGGCGGCCGGTCCCACCGCGGTGAGTTTTTCGCGCAGATGGCGGGTGGCGGTGGTTTCGGTGCGGATCAGCTGCTCGGCGGTGCGGCGGGCGGCCGAGCGCAGGCGCTCGATCTCGTCATAGCGGCGGTCCAGTTCGCGCAGCGGGTCGGCGAGCACCGGCCGGGAACGCAGCTGCGCCAATGCCCTGGTCTCGCGGTCGACCCAGCCGCGCAGCGCGGCGGCGGCGCGGGCGCGCATATCGCGGACCCCGGCCAGTTCGGCGGCCGCGTCGGGCACGATGCGCTTGGCGGCATCGGTGGGGGTGGCGGCACGCAGATCGGCGACGAGATCGCAGAGCGGGTTATCGGGTTCGTGACCGATCGCGCTGACGATCGGGGTGGTCGCCGCGACGATCGCGCGGCACAGCGCCTCATCGGAGAACGGCAGCAGATCCTCGACACTGCCGCCGCCGCGAGCGAGCACGATGACCTCGACCGCCGGATCGCGATCGAGTTCGGCCAGCGCCTCCAGCATCTGCGGCACCGCGGTCGGGCCCTGTACGGCGGTATTGCGAATTTCGAAACGTACTGCGGGCCAGCGGTTTCGGGCCACGCTCAGGACATCGCGCTCGGCGGCGCTCGCCCGACCGGTGATCAGGCCGATTGTCTTGGGCAGGAACGGGATCGGCCGCTTCAGCCGGGGATCGAATAGTCCCTCCGCGGCGAGCAGTGCCTTCAACCGTTCGATGCGGGCCAGCAGTTCACCGATGCCGACCGGGCGAATCTCCATGGCGCGCAACGAAATCGTGCCGCGACCGGTGAAGAACGCGAGTTTGCCGTAGACCACCACCCGGCTGCCTTCCTGCAGCGGTACCGCGGATCGGCGGATGAGGTCCGGATGGCAGGTCACCGATAGCGACATATCGGCGGAGGTATCACGCAATACCAGGAATGCGGTGCTGGTGCCCGGCCGCAGATTGATCTGGGTGATCTGCCCCTCCACCCAGATGCTGCCGAGTCGATCGATCCATTGCGCGACCTTGATCGATACCGAGCGCACCGGCATCGGGTGCTCGGCGGAATTGGCAGGGGATGCGGTCAATGGGGAGCCGTCCTGTGTCATGCGGCCGGGTAAACACGCAGCGGCTGGCCGGAGGAGTCCCGGCCAACCGTCGACTCTGCGGCGGCGGGTTCGCCCCCACTCGGCGAATCGCTGCGCGATGTCGAATTCATTGGGCCCGCACGGTGGCGATCCGATTCGTCAGCATGGTCACGAACGGCGCCCTGGCGCGGGTGTGCTGCTCGTAGTCGAGCAGGGCGGTCAGGTCCTCGACGGTCAGCATGCGCAGCCGGGCGCGCAACTGGGCCAGGGTCATATTGGCGTAGTCGTACCGGGTGGCCACCTCGGGCTCGACTACCTCGGGCTCGGGCTCGGCGGCCGCTGGGGCCGCGACCTCGGTCTCCGGCTCGGCGATGCTCTGGATCGGGGCGGCGTGACCATTGCTCTCACCGGCGCGAGCGGCGGCCTCGGCGGTCAGGGTGTCGTGCGGGGCGAATTCGGCTTCGGGGGCGTACAGGTCGAAACGGCTTTCGCGCGCGGTGGCGGTGAACTCGGGCTCCGCGTCTTCGTCGAAGGTGGCCCACTCGGGCTGTTCGACGGAGGAGTTGGTGAGACGGTCGAAGACGCCGTCGCCCTTGAGGGCGAGGCTGGTCACGAACTGCTGGACGTGCATGGTGGTCTGCAGCATCTGGCTGATCGCGGTGATCGGGAAATTCATTGCGGCAGTGGGTAACCGACGCGTTTCTTCGATGGCGTATACGGCGGCTCCGGCAGCGACCCGGGCCAGGAACGGTGGTCGAAACATGCTCCTAGCCTGCCCGATACGGGATGTTATGCAAAGCACTGGTGTCACAGACACACAATCTATCCGGAGTGTGTCGAGAATGACCTGAACGAGGCGGTGACCGGCCGTCCGGCATTCACTGGCCGCACGTAAGCTGAGGGACATGTCTTCGGCCATCCCATTGAACGTCGGAATCGCCCGCTCGGCCGGTTCCGGATCCGCCGATGCCGACGGTGGCAAGCGCGTGCTGCTAGCCGAGCCGCGCGGGTACTGCGCCGGTGTGGATCGCGCGGTGGAGACGGTGGAGAAGGCGCTGGAGAAGCACGGTGCGCCGATCTACGTGCGCAAGGAGATCGTGCACAACCGCCACGTGGTGGAGACGCTGCGCGAGCGCGGCGTGATCTTCGTCGATGAAACCGATGAGGTGCCCGAGGGCGCGCTGGTCGTCTTCTCCGCACATGGTGTCTCACCCGCGGTGCACGAGTCGGCGGCCGCGCGCAATCTGCGCACCATCGACGCGACCTGCCCGCTGGTGACCAAGGTGCATCAGGAGGCCAAGCGCTTCGCCCGCGACGACTACGACATTCTGCTGATCGGCCATGAGGGGCACGAGGAGGTCGAGGGCACCGCAGGGGAGGCGCCCGACCATGTGCAGCTCGTCGACGGTCCCGATTCGGTCGACCGGGTCACCGTGCGCGACGAGTCCAAGGTGATCTGGCTCTCACAGACCACGCTCAGCGTGGACGAGACCATGGAGACGGTGCAGCGGCTGCGCGAGCGGTTCCCGGCGCTGCAGGATCCGCCGAGCGATGACATCTGCTACGCCACCTCGAACCGTCAGGTCGCGGTGAAGGCGATGGCACCGGAATGCGATCTGGTGATCGTGGTCGGCTCGCGCAACTCGTCCAATTCGGTGCGGCTGGTCGAGGTCGCACTCGGTGCGGGCGCCAAGGCCGCCCACCTGGTCGACTTTGCCCGCGAGGTGGATTTGGCGTGGCTGGACGGGGTGCGCACGATCGGCATCACCTCCGGTGCGTCGGTGCCCGACATCCTGGTGCGCGGTGTGCTGGATCTGCTGGCCGAGCACGGATTCGGGGATGTGCAGCCGGTCACAACGGCCAACGAGACGCTTGTTTTCGCGCTGCCAAGGGAATTGCGCACCTCGCGTCGCTGAGCTGAGCCAGCGGAAATCCGGCTAGAGGTTTTCCGGCCGCCGTCGCTCGGTCCGGCTCGAATCGCGTTCGCGGTAGCGGACATTGGGCTGCGGATGCGGCGGCGGTGCCTCGCCGCGCCGTCGTGCCGTGCCGGCCCGGTTCGAATCTCCCTCTGCCCGAGTGGATGCCGCTGCCGGCCGGGCGGCTCGGTTCGAATCGCCTTCGCCCCGGGGCGCTGCCGGTCGGGCGGCGCGGGTGGTATCCGGTCGGCGCTCGCGGGCCGGGCGTTCCTCACCCCGGCCGCTCTTCGCGGTGCCGCCGACGCGCGGCGGCGTATCCGCCACTTCCGAATTCGCGCGCCGATTAGGCCGCGGCAGATGCAGATCGGTATCGAGATCGGCCGGATCGACCTGCGGGCGGCGGGTCCGGCGGCGCGCGGCATCGGCCAGTGAGCCGCCCCCGGTGCGTTCGGACCGCGCACGCTTCGGCGCATTGCTGCGGCCCCAACTGGTACCCCTGCGCGGCTCGTCGGCGCGCTCGGTGGCCTCGCCGCGCCGGTGTAGCAGGATCCGGCCCGCACCGATCGCCAGCACCAGCACAGTGGCCAGCGCCATTACCGGGAACCGGTTCACCAATGGGATGGCCAGATTCAGCAGGATGTCCTTGAACCCGGTGGAGGCGTGGCCGGTCAGCTGCTGATAGGCCAGCGGCACCGCGATGAACAGCAGTAGCGGCGGCAGCACCATCGTCGTGAAGACGCCGCGGTAGCGGACGGCAAGCACCGCCGCGACGCAGCCCAGGACGTACAACGTGTTGAACGTCGCGGTCAGCTCGTTACTCTCGCCGCGGGCATCGATCAGGAACCCCAGAAACGTGCACGCCACCGCGATCCCGACCGCTGCCCCGGCCGGGATTCCCGGCACCGAGGGCAGGATCGAACGATGCGGCGCGGGCACCCGGGTTCGCACACGTTGGGAAGCAGCCACACTATGAACACTAACTGCCGCCGCGTCGGGGGGTGTTACGGCACGGCGGTCACCCGGGCTGATCCTCGGCGTCGGCGAAGCCGACCGCCCTCGGCCACGAATCGACACGCTGGATTGCTGGCGCTTCCTGTTCGGCTATTTCCAGGTCGTGGAGTTTGCGGGCGGTGACCATTACCCGCGATTCCACCGACGCGACGGTGTAGTTGAAAGCGTCTACGGCCTTGCCGAGTTGCGCACCGAGCCGGTCCAGATGTCGACCGGTCATGCCGAGCCGGTTGTAGAGTTCGCGGCCCAATTGCTGAACGGTTGCCATATCGCGGGACAGTGCCTCCTGTCGCCAGCCGAAGGCAACCGTCCGCAGCAATGCGATCAGAGTCGTCGGAGTAGCAAGGATCACATTGCGGCCGAAGGCGTGCTCGAGTAGTGCGGAGTCGGTCGTCAATGCGGCGTCGAGGAATGGGTCGCCCGGCACGAACAGCACCACGAACTCCGGTGCTGGATCGAAGGCCAGCCAATATGCCTTATCGGCCAGCTGATCGATATGGGCACGCAGATGTTTGGCATGGCGGCCGAGCAGTTCGGCGCGCTCGTCCGGATCATCGGCCATGGTGGCCTCGAGATAGGCGGTGAACGGCACCTTGGCGTCCACCACGATCTGCCTGCCGCCCGCCAGCCTGACCACAAGGTCCGGCCGCACCATGCCGGTGCGCTCGGTGCCGCCGTCGCTGCGCGCGGCCCTGGTCACCTGGGTGTCGAAATCGCAGTGCCTGGTCATCCCCGCCAGTTCCACCACGCGCTCCAACTGGATCTCGCCCCAGCGCCCGCGCACCTGCGGCGCGCGCAGCGCGGCGACCAGCTGACCGGTCTGGCTGGTGAGCTGATGTGAGGTGCGCTGCATGCCTGCGACCTGTTCGCGCAGACTCGAATAGGCGTTGATGCGATGGTGCTCGACCTGCTGGATGTGCTGGTTCAGCGCGCCGACGGCCTCGCGCAGCGGATCGATCATGGCGCCGATGGCGTGCGAATGTCGGCGTGCCGCATCCTCATTCGCCACGGTGAGCGACTGCCGCAGCACGGAACCGCGCGGCCCAGCGCGCTCACCACGCCCGCGGTCACCGAGCCCGCCAACCCCAGCGGACTCCCGACCGCGACCACCAACTGCCCGACCA
>NZ_JBEXLC010000197.1:0-14205 GCF_040609795.1 Nocardia sp. NPDC004604 | reverse complement strand
GACGCACTCCTGCATTGGGCCACAACCACACTGCCCGACGTCGAGCGCGCCCGCGCGCGCTTCGACGACCGGGCTCGAGCTGAAGAAATGCCATCCCGGCTGCCCGGACAGGGGCGGCTCTGAAATCGTCTCGCCCGAGTTCGCCTCGTCGGGTACGATCGCGGGACTGTTTTCACTGCGGGGAGCCCACGAGGTTCGCATGTGGTCTCCCCGGCAGTTCCCCAGGCTGAGAGCAGGTTTCGCTAATGGCATGTCGTATCAGTGAGCTCGTGCTCGGTTGCCGCGACCCTGAGGTGCTGGCGCGGTTCTGGTGCGAGGTACTGGACTTCGTCGTGCTCGATCGGGAAGACGACGGCACGCTGGAGATCGGGCCGCGCGAAGGGTTCGGCGGTCCGCAGCCGACGATCATCCTCAGTCGCAGGGATGAGCCGGAGCCGGGGAAATCCCGGCTGCACATCGACGTCAACGCCACCGACCGCGATCAGGACGCCGAGCTCGAACGCCTGCTGAAGCTCGGTGCGCGCCCGGCCGACATCGGCCAGACCGGGCAGGAGCAGTGGCATGTCCTGGCCGACCCGGAAGGTAATGAGTTCTGCCTGCTCAAGGCCCGCCTCAACCCACTCTGATAGGTCGCGCCTCGACACCGGGTACCCGGCCGGTGAGCTGCTAGAGCCGGGCGGCCAGGCGCGTGCCCTGATCGATTGCGCGCTTGGCGTCGAGTTCGGCTGCCAGGTCGGCGCCGCCGATGAGGTGGATAGTGGCTCCCGCTGCGCGCAGGGGTTCTTCGAGTTCGCGTACGGATTCCTGGCCTGCGCAGATGATGACGTTGTCGACCGGGATCAGTTGGGGGCGTTGGCGTTTTTCGCCGAAGCTGATGTGTAGGCCGTTGTCATCGATGCGCTCGTAGTTGACGCCGCCGACGTGTTCGACGCCCTTGGCTTTGAGTGCGGCGCGGTGCACCCAGCCGGAGGTTTTGCCGAGGTCCTTGCCGAAGGGGGTCGATTTGCGTTGCAGCAGTACGACTTCGCGGGCGGCAGGGGCGGGTTTGGGCTTGGTGAGCTGGCCGGGGACCTGCTCGTCGGTGGAGTCGACGCCCCATTCTTCCTTCCACTCGTCCAGTTTGAGCGCGGGATGTCCTTCGACAGTGAGGAATTCGCTCACGTCGTAGCCGATACCGCCCGCGCCGATGACCGCGACGCGCTTGCCGACGGGCCGCTCTGCACGCACCAGTTCGGCATAGGACAGCACCATCGGGTGGTCGATGCCCGGAATATTCGGAATGCGCGGGCGCACACCGGTGGCCAGCACGATTTCGTCGTAGTGCGCCTCGATCAGCTCCGCCGCGGTGATCCGCTTGTTCAGGTGCACGTTCACTCCGGTGATCTCGAGCATCCTGGTGTAGTAGCGGATCGATTCGTTGAACTCTTCCTTGCCCGGAATGCGGCGCGCGATATCGAATTGCCCGCCGATCTTGTTGTCGGCTTCGAAAAGATCGACGCGGTGCCCACGTTCGGCGAGATTGACCGCGGCCGAAAGTCCGGCCGGGCCGGCGCCGACGACCGCGACGCGCTTGCTGCGCCGGGTCGGCAGCAGCTTCAGTTCGGTCTCATGGCCTGCGCGCGGGTTCAGCAGGCAGGACACGGTTTTGTGCTGGAAGGCGTGGTCCAGGCAGGCCTGGTTACAGGCGATACAGGTGTTGATTTCGTCGACCCGGTCGGCGGCGGCCTTATTGACCCACTCCGGATCGGTGAGGAACGGCCGCGCCAGCGAAACCAGTTGCGCATCACCGCGAGTGAGGATTTCCTCGGCGATCTCGGGCATATTGATCCGGTTCGACGCGCAGACCGGAATATTCACCTGCTCGGTGATCTTCGCGGTGAATTCGACAAATGCCGCGCGCGGCACCGAGGTAACGATGGTCGGGACGCGCGCCTCGTGCCAGCCGATATCGGTATTGAGAATGCTCGCACCGGCGGCTTCGAGTTCCTTTGCCAGCGCTACGATTTCGTCGAAGGTCTGGCCCTTCTCGACCAACTCGGCCATGGACAGCCGGAATACGATGATGAAGTCGGTCCCTACCGCGGCCCGGGTGCGACGCACGATCTCCACCGCGATCCGGCGCCGGTTCTCCGGCGATCCGCCCCATTTGTCGGTGCGCTTATTGGTGCGCGGCGCGAGGAACTGGTTGATGAAATAGCCTTCACCGCCCATGATTTCGCAGCCGTCATAGCCGGCGAACTGGGCCAGCTTCGCACAGCGGACGTAGTCATCGATGGTCTGCTCGACGCCGCGCGCGGAGAGCTTGCGCGGGCGGAACGGGTTGATCGGGGCCTTGATCGAGGACGCCGAAACACTGCCCGGCATATAGGAATAGCGGCCCGCGTGCAGGATCTGGATGGCGATCTTGCCGCCCTCCTTGTGCACGGCCTTGGTGATCACCCGGTGCCGGTACGCCTCGGTCTTATTGGTGAGCTTGGCGCCGAACGGCAGCAGCCAGCCGGTTCGGTTCGGGGCGTAGCCGCCGGTAATGATGAGACCGACACCGCCGCGGGCACGTTCGGCAAAATAGGCGGCGAGCCGATTGGTATCCCAGGCGCGATCCTCCAGGCCGGTGTGCATCGATCCCATGATCACGCGATTGCGCAGTGTGGTGAAGCCGAGATCGAGGGGCTCGAAAAGATGGGGGAACGAACTCATCGCTGAGTGTCACCTTTCTTCGGGTCCGCGTGCGGGGCTGTTGCACGAGGTTGCAGGGCTTGCAGTACTTCGTCGCACCATTCGACGAATCCGGACTCCACGCGAATGCCCGCGCGCAGCACCAGGTACTGGTGCAGTGGGGTACCGGAGAGCTGATCCGGTGCCGGGAAGTCACGCTTTTCGATGAGCCGGAAGAGCTCCAGCCGCTGGTGGTGCTGATCGCGATGCCGGGCGACCTCGACGCAGAGCGCGTCGATATCGCCATATTCGGCGGCGCGGATCTTCACACCGAGTTCGTTGCGCGGGATAGCGGTATCGGTCGGCTCGGCGATCCAGCGCGCCAATTCGGCGCGGCCCGCCTCGTTCACCGAGTAGACCTTCTTATCGGGGCGCCCCTCCTGGGCCACCGCCTCGCTGCTCAGCCACCCGGACTCCTCCATGCGCTTGAGCACCCGATAGATCTGCTGATGGGTCGCGTTCCAGAAGAAGCCGATGGACTTGTCGAAGCGGCGCGCCAGTTCATAACCCGAACCGGCGCGCTCGGTCAGCGATACCAGCAGCGCATGTTCGAGGGCCATAGCGCAAGGTTATCGTTACACGCAGTACTATGCAACTGAGTGCATAGAGTGTTGGTATCGAGCGTTGACCCGCCTGTCGACGAAATCCGCATTAGGCTGCGCCCATGAGGGCGGCATCGCGCGGCGATTCGGATGGGTTGGTGGTCGCGTGACGGGCGAGCCCGCGGTGGACCCGCGAGCGGTAGTCGGGCAAGCTGCCGGGCGCGGGCACGTGGTGGCGTGGGGATTGTGGGATTGGGGGTCCTCGGCGTTCAATGCCGTGATCCTGACCTTCGTCTTCTCGGTATATCTGACCGACAAGGTCGGTGACGATCTGCCGGGCGGGGTGTCACCGAGCGCCTGGCTCGGTTGGGCGCTGGGCCTCGCGGGTTTCGCGGTCGCGCTCACCGCGCCGATCAGTGGGCAGCGCTTCGACGCGAGCGCGAAACGCAAAGGCTCCCTTGGGGCCTTGACCACGCTGACCATCCTGTCGATGGTGCTGATGTTCTTCGTGCACGACGACTACCGGTACTTCTGGCTCGGTCTGGTCCTGCTCGGCTTCGGCTCGGCATTCTTCGAATTGGCGGGTGTGCCCTACAACGCGATGCTGCGCCAGGTCTCCACTCCCGACGATGTCGGACGGGTCTCCGGATTCGGCTGGGCCATGGGCTATTTCGGTGGCATCTTCATCCTGCTGATCAGCTATTTCGGCTTCATATCCGGCCACGGCGACAACCGCGGCTTGCTGGGCGTGCCCGTGGATGACGGGACGAATATCCGATTGGTGGCGATGCTGGCCGCCGTCTGGTTCGCGGCCTTCGCGCTGCCGGTATTGCTGGTCGTGCCCGAACTACCGCGCACCAATGCCGATCCGGGCGCGGCGAGGGCCGGATTCTTCGGCTCCTACCGGGTGCTGTGGCGGGATCTGCGCGAACTCTGGGCCGTCGATCGGCGCACCGTCGGCTTCCTGGTCGCCAGTGCCATCTTCCGGGACGGCCTGGCCGGGGTGTTCACCTTCGGTGCGATCCTGGCCGTGCGGGTCTATGGCATCGCCGATTCCGATGTGCTGCTCTTCGGCATCGCCGCAAATGTCGTCGCGGCGCTCGGTGCGGTCACCGCGGGGCGTTTCGACGACCGGATCGGCCCGAAGATCGTGATCGTCGTCTCGCTGATCGCCATGGTGATCTGCGGCATCGCGCTGTTGATCGTGTCCGGTCCGACCATGTTCTGGGTCTTCGGCCTTCTGCTCACGATCTTTGTCGGCCCCGCCCAATCCGCCGCCCGTTCCTTCCTTACCCGGCTGGCCCCGCCCGGCCGCGAAGGCCAGATGTTCGGCCTCTACACCACCACCGGCCGCGCCGTATCCTTCCTCGCCCCAGCACTTTTCGGCTTCTTCGTCTGGGCCTTCGATGCCGATCGCGCGGGCATTGTCGGCATCCTGGCGGTCCTCGCCCTCGGTTTGGCGGCGCTGCTTCCGGTGCGCGGGCCGGAGCGGAACGCGGCCTAACGGTTCTTCGCGGGCTGCCAAGCGGCCATGCCGAGGGCGATCAGGCGGACCTGTCGGATGGTGCGGTCGATGATGGCGGGTTGGTCGCGGGGCGCGGCGGCCACGTAGTCGGCGATGCAGTCGGCGACCGTCGAGACGATCAGGTCGGCGGCCAGCTCGAGGTCTTCCGGGGACCAGGAGTCCAGGTTCGGAATGCGGGAAAGGTCGACGACCAACTCGCGGACGATCAATTGCAGCTCGAGTGCGATGGCGTGCTGCAGGGCAGCCGAACCGCCACGGCGTTCCCGGGTGATGAAGCCGAAGAGTTCGCGCTTGGTGGCGACCTGTTCGAAGACGAACCGCACGGTCTCCGAAAGCCGGGCGTCGGGCGTGCGGCGCAATTGGCGCAGGGCCAGCCGCAGCGCGCGGATGCCCTCGTCGACCAGGGCCGCGCCGAGATCGTCGAGTGAGGCGAAATGGCGGTAGAAGGCGGTCGGCACAATGCCCGCGGAACGGGCGATCTCGCGCAGGCTCAGCGCACCGAAGCCGCGCTCGGCGGCCAGCGCAAGCGTGCCGTCGAGCAGGGCCTGCCTGGTGCGCTCCTTGCGTTCTATTCGGCTACCTGCGGGCTCGCTCATCACAGTGAGCATACATCCGTTCACCATTCATCCATTCCGAGGATGTAGTTCGGGTCACATCAATTGCTGGTTGACACCGGACCCGGTCCATCAGTCACACTTGTTGAGTGTACAGGCGTGCACTGAAATATTCGTCGAAGAAGTTCGGGAGCACGCCGCAGCCCGACAAGTAGAGGCATCCGCGGCATGAGCTCGGGGTCCGCTGGGCAGCAGCTTGCGTGACCACGGAGGACCCAGTGTCCGCCGCACATTGAACGGAGAACCGCATGGTCGGACTTCTCGACCTGGTACAAACCCTGACCACCCCGCACCCGCTCGATCGCTACCTGGAGCTCGTCCATCCGACGCTGACGGCTCGCGAGCTGCGGGCGCAGATCACCCATGTCCGCCGCTCGGCGCCGGGTTCGGTGACGCTGACCCTGCGTCCCACCCGGCAGTGGCGGGGCCACGCCGCCGGACAATATGTGCAGATCGGCGTCGTGATCGACGGCATCCGGCACACCCGGTGCTACTCGCCGGTGAATCCGGAGGCCCGGCGCAACCGGCACATCGAACTGACCGTCAAGGCGCATCCGGGCGGCCTGGTTTCGCAATATCTGTACCGCAATGCGGTCCCGGGCATGGTTGTCAGCCTCGAACCCGCCGACGGCGTCTTCCGGCTACCCGAACCGCGCCCCGAACGGGTGCTGCTGATCAGCGGCGGCAGCGGCATCACGCCGGTGCTGTCCATGCTGCGCACCCTGGCGGATGAGGGCTACCCGGGCGAACTCGCCTTCCTGCACTATGCGAAATCGCCCGAAGTGGTGCCACATCGTGCGGAGCTGGAGGCGATCGCGCAGGCGTACCGGAACTTCCGCATCGAGGTGCGCCATCCCGGCGACGGCTCCGGCCACTTCGACTACGACCAGCTCGAACACATCGCGCCGTGGTTTGCCGATGGCGAGACCTATGTCTGCGGACCGCAGGGCCTGATGGATGCGGTGCGCAAGATCTTCGAGGCCGAACGGTTGGACCACCGGCTGCACGCCGAGGAGTTCACCCTGTCCACCACCCCCGTCGACGCGGACGAGGCGTTCGGCACGGTCAGCTTCACGGCCAGCGGCAGGACCGCCGAGAACAACGGCGCCGTCCTGCTGGAACAGGCCGAGGCCGCTGGCCTGACCCCGGAATACGGCTGCCGGATGGGTATCTGCTTTTCCTGCACCGCGGTGCGGCGCACCGGCTGCACCCGCAATGTGCGCACCGGCGAAACCGACAGCGATCCGGATCAGCCCATCCAGCTCTGCATCAACGCGCCCGTCGGCGACGTCGAGATCGATATCTGAAACAACAAGGGGACCAACGCAATGACAATTTTGACCGAAACGAAAGACGGCCCGCTGGTACTGAGCCCGGAGCAGGTCGAGGAACTCGGCCAAGCCCTGGACGACCTGCGCGCCCGCATCGTCGCCGACCTGGGCGACCGTGACCGCGAATACATCTACTCGATCATCAAGGCGCAGCGCGGTTTCGAGATCGCCGGTCGCGGCCTGATGTATCTGGGCTTCCTGCCGCCGTTCTGGCTGGCCGCGGTTGCCGCGCTGAGTGTGTCGAAGATCCTGGACAATATGGAGATCGGCCACAATGTCATGCACGGCCAGTACGACTGGATGCGTGAACGCGGCCTGAATTCCCGTGAGTTCGAATGGGATACCGTCTGCCCGGCGGATCAGTGGAAGCATTCGCACAACTACATGCACCACACCTACACCAATATCCATGGTATGGACCGCGATATCGGCTACGGCATCCTGCGCATGGATGAGGCGCAGCAGTGGAATATCCTGCGACTCGGTCAGCCGCTGTACGCCTTCGCGCTGATGGTGGCGTTCGAGTGGGGCGTAATGGGCCACGACCTCGAGGTGGAGAACATCCTGCGCGGCAAGAAGAGCTGGGCGGAGGTCAAGCGATTGCTGAAGGGCCAGTGGCGCAAGGCCGGTCGGCAGGTGCTCAAGGACTATGTCGTCTTCCCGGCGCTGACCGGTCCGCTGTTCCTCAGCACGCTCGCCGGGAACGCCGCCGCGAATCTGGTGCGTAACCTGTGGGCCTTCTCCATTATCTTCTGCGGCCACTTCCCAACGGGCGTACAGACGTTCACCGAAGCGGAGACCGCCGAGGAGACCCGCGGCGAGTGGTACGTCCGGCAGATGCTCGGCTCGGCCAACATCACCGGTGGCAAGCTGTTCCACATCATGTCCGGTAATTTGTCGCATCAGATCGAACACCATCTGTTCCCGGATCTGCCCGCGAACCGCTATCCGGAGATGGCGCCCGAGGTTCGGAAACTGTGCGCGAAGTATGGATTGCCGTACAACTCCGGTTCGCTCGGAAAGCAAGTCGGATCGGTCTGGCTGAAGATTCTCGAGTTGGCGCTGCCGCCGTTCTTGGTCGGGAAGGAGTCCACGCCCGGTGTTATTGTGATGCGACAGCGAAACACAACCGAAGTGGGCGTGTGAATGATCGGGAAATTCGAAAGTAACAAGGATCTAATTCAGGAATTGACTTCCTCGGGCGCGCGACATGTCGGAAATATCGCCAACATCATTACCGGCACCGTCGCGGAGGTCACCAGGGAGATCGGTGAGTGGATCACCGATGCCATCGAGATGAACGAGGCCGCGGCCGCCGCGCGTAAAGACGCGGCGGCGCAACGGGGCGACGAACTCGTCGACGACGACGATTTCGCGGGTGCCGTGGTCCGGGACCGGGCCGATGTGTCCTATGACGCGGAGGTCGAGCCGACCACCTCGTTCGTCGAGGCCGAGGTGGTTGAGCCCGACAACGACCGATAGGGGGCTCGAAGACCCCCGGTGATCACCACACCGGCAGCCTGCGCCGGTGTTCGGCCACGTCGGTGATCAGATCCTTGTATCCGTCGGCCAGTTCGGCCAACCGGCTCCACTGCAGCTGGGCGTCATCGTCCAACTGCAGTGGGTGCGGGCCGGCGGGTGTCGACATACCCAATGCATGTTGTGCCGCAACCCATTTCGCCGCCATCCGATCGATGACGGCGCCGAGGGTCTCGGTGTGCAGCGAGGCGCCGGTGCGGTGCTGCACATGGGTGGCGACCCAATTATCGATGCGGCCCACGAGTTCGGTTCGGTGCGCGTCGGTGTCGTCGACGAGTTGCAGGCTCCGCGCGACGCAGCCGCTGGGCGCGTTTGGAGCATGCGCCGCCAGCAGGGCGTTGTACCTGCATTCATGGCATTCGACCAATTCGTGTGCCACGGCGAGCACGCGGTGCCGGTGCCGCTTCGGATCATCGGGTTCGCGAAATGCGCGCAGTAGCGCGACTGGCGATGGCAGCTCGACGGCTCCGATTCGGCCTGCGGCATATTCGGTAGGCATGATGCACGCCCCTGCGGTAACGATTGATGTATCTGGATGCGCCAGGGCCGAGGAGGATTTCGGGGAGGGGCACCCCTCGGCTCCGGCGCAGCCCCGCAGCCCGGACGCCCCCTCACACAGTCCACCAGCACGGCAAAGAAACCGGGAAATCCGCGACGATGCGATGAGGAAGACGGCCCGAGAAAATCGGGACCTTTTCAGGAAAGCGCGATAGTCGAATCGGCGCAATAGTATGGTGTAAAAGCAGATGAGCTGCCTGGAAATCGTTATGATCCGTTACGGATCGGTCACATACGCGCCAACATTCACGCCTTAACGGAATCGCCGAGCGCATGGGCAGCAATCACTTCTGGCGAGGCATACCCGCGACGTCGTTCGATAGACTAACCTCGACGTTTGTGCCCGCATATGTGTCTTCGCCCGAGCTGACATTCGGGTTCATGTTCGCGCTGGAAGACCCCGAGCGAATCGCCGAGGTCGTGCGCACGCTCATCCTCCGCAAGACGGTGTCGGTCTTTCGACTCGCGCGCCTGTCCGACGACGACGGACCGCCCGAACGCTATGTCGTGAACTGGGCGGTGATACCACAGATTTCGATCACCACCAGCGCCCCCGATCCGGATGAGCTGGAGGCGAGCCAGATCATGCTGGTGAACGCCTTCCTCGGCGAGGACGGCGAAGTGAGTTTGTACTCGGCTCAGGGCCAGGCACCCGGCTGACCCTCTTTTTTTGCGGAACGGCAACCTGTCCAGTCCGCTGTAGTAGTCGCCGAGAATCCAACGAAGTTCGGGATGTTCACTGGTAGAGGGTGATTCGACGGTTCCTGGTTGTAGGTCAGTCTTCGGCCTGCTCGCCGTCGAGATGTACCGCTGTCAACCACGGTATGACGCACTCCTGTTCTGCGGGAATTGATTCCAGCGTTCCAGGCGTCAGTGAACGCAACGAGTCCACCCTCGAGGCGTACAGGTCCCAGGTGCTCAGCGTTCGGCTGATGAATCTGTTGTCTAGATTGCTCAGGTCCGGTCGCCTGAGGTGATCTCACCCTCGGGCGACCCGGCCTGAGGCAACAACCGCTGCTACACCCCCGAACCACCCGAACCGGCCGCCATCGCAGCCCGAGAACGGACGAATCCGAGCCGTGGAGAGCTTGACACCCCGATTAGGAATCGAGGGCCTGGTAGACCGTGGTCCAGAAGTCGTGGATGAGCCACGCCGGATCGGGGGTCGACAACCCGACCTGGGTCAACAGGATTCCGGTGAGTTGGTTGCTCGGGTCGGCGTAGGCGGATGTGCCGGTGCCGCCGTCCCAGCCGAACTGGCCGATGGGGGCGTAGTCGCCGCGGTAGGTGCGCACCGCCATCCCGAAGCCCCAGCCGCCGTGCTGTCCTTGGCCGAATGAGATATGGACGTTGTTCTTGGCCAGCGCATTTCGGGCGGCATTCTGTTCGGGCGTGAGGCGGTTGGTGGTCATCAGCTCGACGGCGGGCTGGGACAGGATCCGTTCGGTCCCGTGCATCCCGTAGTTGAGCAGCATCTGGAAGTAGGCGTGATAGTCGTCGGCGGTGGATACCAGCCCGCCGCCGCCATGCTGGAAGACCGGAGGTTCGCTGAACTTCCCGCCGACGGCCTCGTCCCACACGATGAACTCGCCGGTCTGCGGGTCGGGGGCGTAGCTGGGCGGCAGCCGGTCGATCTTGCCTGCCGGCACGTGGAAGCCGGTGTCCTGCATGCCCAGCGGTTCGAAGATGCGTTCGCGCAGAAAGCTTTCGAACGACTGGCCCGCGACCCGGGCGACGAGCACCGCGAGCACATCGTGGCTGAGTTCGTACTGCCACCGTTCGCCGGGCTGGTACGACAGCGGCAGCTCGCCCAGGAGGCGCATCCACTTGTCCGGCTCGGGCGCCGATGCGGCCTCCCCGCTGTAGTTGGCCCGGTCGAGAACCGCGTCCATGATCGGGGAGCCCATCAACGTGAGATCCACTCCGAGCCCGAACGTGGAGGTCAGCAGGTCCCGTATGGTGATCGGTCGCTGCGCCGGCACGGTGTCCTCCAGTGGTCCGTCGGCCCGCCTCAGCACCTGACGGTCGGCGAGTTCGGGCAGCCACGGATCTACCGGGTCGTCGAGCCGCAACCGACATTCGTCGACCAGGATCATCGCCGCCGCCATCGTGACCGGCTTGGACGTGGACGCCATCCGGAAGATCGTGTCCCGGCGCATCGGAGCGTCCCCGTCGGCGCGCATCGTCCCGATCGCTTCGACGTGTGTCTGTCCGCCCCGGCTGACCAGAGCGACGACCCCGGGAATCTTTCCGGACTCGACATGCCGGGCCAGCACGTCGCGTACTCTGCGTAGCCCCGCTTCAGTAAAGCCGCTGGTGTTGTGTTCCATCATTAATCTCCTTGTTTATAGTGTTCGATCTGCGGGACCCGTCCCGGTGTGGCGCCCATGGCCTCGACGGTGCTCCCCGAAGGCCGCAGGTCAGAGGCTGCTGGCGGCTGCTCACGCAATCGGTGCCCGGGGCACATCCCCTCACGCGGCGTACAGGGCTCCGGTGATCTTGCTGGTCATCGCGGCCACGGTGGGGCTGGGCTGGCCCTGGTGGGTCCGGGTCGCGGCGTCGATAGCGACCAGGACGGTGCTGCGGAAGTTCTCGGCCTCGGCCGGATCCTGCTGCCCGAGAAGGCTCATGGCTGCGGTGAGTGCCGGCAGCACCTGGTCGGCGAGTTCGGCGACGTTCTTGCCCTTCAGTTTGATGTCCTTGGACTTCGCGGCGAGTACGTGCCCGACCAGGCCGGTCGCGGCGTACAGGGCGTTGCTGCCGTTGGTGGCGGCCTTGTGGGGCTTGCCGGTGGCATCAGCGGCGGCGATCAGCGAGACGGCGCCGTAGGCGGCGGTGCGCAGGGTGGCCTTGTCCTGGTCGGTGAGGGTGAGAGTGACGGACATGGTGGTTGCTCCCTTTGAATCTGTTCTGCCCGGGTCGGCGTATGTCCTACTCGCCGAACTGATTACGGAGGCAACAATCGCCCGCCGTCCTGACGCCGGACTGACATCGTGCTGACACGACCGCTGACACAGAGCTGACAGATCCCGCCAAGTCCATAACTTGCGCACGCGAAGCGTGCATCTTCACCGTGAACGAAAGCAGTCAGATGATCATGGTGCCGAGCGTATGTTGACGGGTCGAGATATAAAGGGGACTCATGGGTCCTCGCTATCGTGAACGTGGGTCGATTCGACGGTGATTGCTTCGGCTTCGTCCAGGTCGTCGTACTCCATGGGCCAGCCGTCGGCACCGATCTCGCACAGTGAACCGTCTGCGCGCTCGCACAGTGGGTTGCTATCGCTGGGGGCCAGTTCGAGTTTGAGCCGGGTGTCTTCGTGGAAGGTGGCGAGGAGTGCCTGGACGGATGGGGCGATGTCGTTTCGCTGGCGGTGCTCAGTCATCCGCGTTACGTCCCAACGGGTTTGGGAGGTCGGTGGCGCGCAGCAGGGCGGTCCAGTAGTCGTTGCGGAGTGCGTTCCAGAGGTCGTTGTGCTCGGGGAGCAATCGGCGGGCGTCGACCAGGTCGGGGTAGGTGTCGAACAGAATCGTGCCGGGTTGTGCGTCGGGGACCAGTGTGCGCGACGGGACTCGATGGGCGGTGAACGCTTCATGCGGGAACTGCACGCGCAGGATTCGTGCGGAACTGCGGACCAGTTGCCAGACGACGGTCTTGCGGCCGTCTCGAGTTTGTGTGGTGCGCAATGGATCTCGGCGCATTACGACACCTTCCCGTTGGTGCGCCCGATGCCGGGGGACTCGACACCCCGGTATCGGGACGGTTCTGCGGGTGCGGGCTGGTTTGCCCACTCGCGGACGGCGTCGGCGAACTGTTCGACTACCTCGGCGGAGGCGCCGGTGTAGATTGCAGGCGGCCCGATGAACGGGTCTCGCTGTGGAAGCTCTCGGCTCGGCATTTGCCGACCTCCCGGACCTCGACGAATGTTTGGTGCGCCCAGCCCCGACAACCCCTGAATGTCGATGCGGGAGTGGACTGCTGGTGGGGCTAGCGGGTCGTTCTCCCCGCCGGTCGCACACTCAGTTCAGCACCGCCACAACGAGCCGGGAACGTTCCCGGGCATATTTTCGCCAACGAACACACAAGGTTCCGCCATGCGGCTGAGAATGGTTCCCAGACGAACGTGAATCGTTAGCAATCCCATGGAGCCGACACGATGACCACAGGTTCGACCCTCCCACGCCGGATACTGGCCCGCCTGCTCAGAGAGCGAAGGGAAGCGGCAGGCATCGCCGCGGAGACCGCCCGCAGAGCGATCGGCGTATCGAAACAGACGTTCTGGCGAATGGAGACCGGGCAGCCGACCCGAATCAACCCGCTGTTCATTTCCCATCTGGCCCAGATGTACCGGGTTGATGACCGGACCTCGGACGTGCTCCTAGGGCTGACCGAGGAATCGCAAGGCAAGGGATGGTGGCATGCCTTCGGAGATACGATCCCGAAACACTTCGATCTCTATGTCGGACTTGAAGATGCCGCTAAACGCTTCAGTGCGTACCAGGCGACGCTACTTCCCGGCTTGCTGCAAACCGCTGAATACCGCCGAGCGGTGATCTGGACCGAGTTTCCAGCTATGCCGACCAGCGAGGTCGAGCGCCGGATCGAAATCCATACTCGCAGGCTCGAGCGTCTGGGGAGCCGAACCAACCCCCTCAACGTAAACGTCTTGGTGGATGAGTCAGTGCTGCGTCGCGTCGCGGGCTCACCGGAAATCATGGCTGCTCAACTCGGGCACCTGGTGGCCAGTGACCGATTGTCGAATGTGTCGGTACGAGTTGTGCCGCTGACAGCCGGATTACACAAGGGCACGAGTACAGGATCCTTCATCTTCCTCGAATTCCCGCGCCACCCAACCGCGCAGCTCACAGAGCCACCCGTGATCTACATCCAAGGAATCACGGGCTCTCTGTACCTCGAAAAAGCAGACGAGGTCGACCAGTATCGAGACGCCTATGCTGGGATTCAGGGCGTAGCACTGGATGAGGGCGAGAGCCGCAGGCTCATCCTCGAGATTGCAGAGGAGTTGACCCGGTGAGTGTCGATCTATCGGGGGCACGATGGTTCAAGAGCAGCCGGAGTTCGGCTAACGCAGAGTGCGTAGAAGTCGCCTTCCTCGATGACGGTCGGGTCGGCGTGCGAGATTCGAAGAATCCCATTGGCCCAGCTCTCGTGTTCACGCCTAGCGAGTGGGATGCTTTCATTGCCGGTGCGAAAGGGCATGTCGAGTGAGTGCTGATTTGTTGAATGCGGATTGGTTCAAGAGCACTCGCAGCGGGGGCAGCAAGGACTGTGTGGAAGTTGCCTTCCTCGGTGACGGTCAGGTTGGCGTGTCTCGGGCACCTACACCCTGGTGGCCGTCGCCGAGCACATGCGCCCGAGC